>NZ_JBQYSN010000014.1:0-77958 GCF_052686535.1 Agrobacterium sp. DKPNP3
GAAGCTTGCGACGCCCTCCGCCGTCGGCACGCCAGCGATTTCGCCCGTTGCTGCATTCAAGCTCAAGCCGCTCGGAAGCGTGCCGCTGACGGCGTACTGATAGGGTGCACGTCCACCTGAAACCGAGATGATGGCCGTGTAAGGTACGGCAGTAAAAGCATCGGCCAGTCGTCCGGGAGCGGGCGAAAAAACAAGTGTCGTTGCGGTCACATTGATATTGACTGTCGCCGGCGCAGACGTACCACTGACATTGGTCGCAGTGTAGGTAAAGCTGTCCTGACCGGTATAGCCCGGCGCCGGCGTGTAGCTGATCGTGGTTCCAGTTGCGGTCGCCGTTCCATGCGCCGGTGCAGTCGCAACACTAACCGTGGTCGCTGCGCCGCCCGTTATGTCAAGAGGAAGGACGTTGTTGGATGAATCCGGCAGGATCGTGACCGAAACATCGTTTGCAATGGGCGCCGCTGGGTTGACCGTGAAACTACGCGTTACCTGCGTTGCGGCGAGGTAATTGTCGTTACCTGGCTGATCCGCGTTGATCGTGCAGGTTCCGGTCGACACAAATGCCAAGATGCCGGTCGTTGTAACCGTGCAGACGGCTGTGGTGCTGGATGTGAAGACAGGCGTCAGGCCGGAATCGCTTGTCGCTGTCAGAGTGGGCGTCGTACCGAATGTCTGCGTGCCGGGATTAGCGAACGTTATCGTTTGGGTTCCACGCGGCGTAATGCTATTTGATGCTGTCGAGGCAGAGCCGAACCCTACACTGTTTTCGGCTGTAACGGTGAAGGTGTAGCTTAGGCCGTTAGTGAGACCGGTAACAATGATTGGACTGCTCTGCCCCCTTACAGGCGCTACATCTGCGGGGATTGTGGTTACTACGTAGGACGAAACAGAGGTGCCGCCGGTTTTCTGCGGAGGCTGAAACGATACCGATGCCTGCGTATCGCCAGCGGTTGCAGAGACGCCTGTCGGCGCATCGGGAACGGTGGGGGCGACGTTGATGGAATAGGCCCGGCTACCTGTTTCGCCATTTGCATCTGTTGCGGTAATGGTGAAGGCCGTATTCTCAGCTGCTAACGGCGTACCGGAGACCACGCCAGCGGACGACAGTGTCAAGCCATACGGGAGAGCCCCCGTGGTTACCGAAAGGACTAGGGGGAGAGCGCCACCCGAGGCAGTCAGTGTCTGGTTGTAGGCGGTATCATAGGTTGCCGCGGGAAGACTGGTCGGATTGATTTCGATAACGGGAGCGGCGATTGCCATCGAATAGGATTGCGAGCCGGTGCCGCCCGTGGAATCCGTTGCGGTCACTGTAAAAGGGAAATTGCCGCTTCGGGTAGGGGTGCCGCTGAGTTCACCGTTGGTTGTCAGTGAGAGACCGGGGGGAAGCGCGCCAGCCGACACCGCAAAAGTGTGTGGCGCGGTGCCACCACCCGCGGAGAGGGTAATCGGCCCATAGGACTGCTGATAAACAGGGTTTGAAATCGTGACCGGCGTAATTCTTACCGGGTCATAGGTCACACTGTTGTCTGAACTTGTGGACGCTTCGTTTGGAAGCCCCGCCGGCGTCATCACGCTTCCGGCCGCAATTGCTGCAGTGACAGTTCCGGCGCGGCTCATTCCGGTTACCGCAACCCGGTAACTCGGGCCTGAGCCCGTGATCGCGACATTGGTCGCTCCTGCGGTGCCGGAAAGCTGAATGTCGGCTGCGGAAAAACCGACGATCGGCTTGTCAAAAACGACATCAAACAGGATTGGAGAGCGAGAGGTCGGATCTGCCTGAGTGGCGGCCTGATTGATCGTCACCGTTGGATTAGTGTCCACCGTATGGCTTGAGCCGGAACCTGTACCCGTGCTGCAACCGCCGCCGCCTGAATAGGATGCGTTTACCTGATAGGTGCCGGACGCAAGGGTCGTGGTACGAAATGTGGCGGACGACGCCGGGCTGACTGGCCCTGTCGGCGACAGGCCGAGATTTGCAGATTGCGAACCGATGGAAATGTTGACGCTGCCTGAAGGTGATTGGCCGGCGTTGCAACCCATCGAGGAGACCATCGCGGTCACGGCGACTTCTTGTCCGGGTATTGAAGGATTTGGCGACGATGTCACCGAAATGACAACGGGTCCGCCATCAACTGCTCGAACGACAGTCGGATTACTTTGGAACGACACAGGGATGCCGCCAAGTCTGAGGCCGGTGAATGAGGCTAGTTCCGTGAATTGGCCGGACATGACATCCATAGCATCCACTTGATAAGTAGCCGTGCAGAAAAGCTGCGCTCCGGTTCCTGTTGGGCTGTTGAATGGGTTACAGGAGATGTCCCTTTCCTTGATGGACGTCTTAGCGGGATCTAGCGTTGTTAAACTGTATGAGCCGGTGTCAATGACGAAGTCAAAGCGGACGGTGTCGCCGACCCGAGTGAACGTGTCGGGAGTGGCCGTCATCGAAACAGATTGAGCGAGGCTGGCCGTTACCGAAACGGTAACGAGCGCCAGGGCAAGCGAAGCCGACGTCAGTATCCCGTAAAAACTCGACGCCGCACCACGGGCAACGTCACTCCACCAACTACGCCCGCTGCCCATATGCCCCCCAGCATTAGAATGTGCGAATATGCGAGACTTTGCTAGAGATGATTGGAGGTGGGAGTCAACCTTTGCTTGAATAAATCACAGGTGCTTCTTGCTATTTGCGGACAGCGTGTCGTTTTTGCCCCATCTGAAGGCGAAAAGTCGGTGCAACGATGAGGATTTCTGTTCACCGCCCGGCCCGTTCCACCATATCCACCCAATCCTGAAGCGCTCTTCGAATTGCCGAATCCGCATCTTCACCGCGGGTGAACGCCCACCACGTGTGCGCGCCCTGCCAGACGGCAGCCATCTGCCAGCCGAGACTTGCTGCGGTTTCTTCATCTTTCGAAACCCGGCGCCCCAGCGATTGTGCGAGAATCTCGCCCCAGAGGGCACCTTTCGCCCTGAGTTTCGGATTGCGGATATCTTCTCTAAGCAGCAGGAGCCCGTCACAGGCGTTCCGTTCTGCAGCGTCGCCCGGCATAAGTCGCATCAGCAGGGATATCGCGCCCAGTGGGGTCAACGGCTCCTCCTCGTCCGCTGTCCGCGTCTGCGTCAGCAGGTTGTCCCATGCGCGCATCAGCACAGACTCCACGAGGTCTTCGCGGTTGCCGTAGCGCTGTACCAGCGTAGCGGCAGAGAGGCCACTGGCTTTGGCCGCGGCAGCAAAGGTCAGGCCGTCAGGCCCTGTCTGCAACATCAGCGGCAGCAGGGCGTCAAGTACCTCTTCATCGGAAACAAGCTTGTGTCTTGGCATGAGGATATTTATAAACGTATATTCATTTATAAATCAAGGAGGGTGGGATGGCAATCATTCGTGGATATATAGCTGCCAGTCTGGACGGCTTGATCGTAGCGGGAGACGGGTCTCTCGACTGGCTCTACAAGTATGACGACATGAACCTCGGCGAGCATGATTATCGCCTGTTCCTGAAGGGGATAAGGACCGTGGTCATGGGGCGGGCGACCTATGATTTCATTGCCGGGGAGCAGAGCCCCTGGGCCTATGACGGCCACCGTGTCATCGTCGTCACGTCGCGGCCGATCGAGCAGCCGAAAGGCGCGCTGGAAGTGCGCGCCGACCTGGATTCGCTGATCGAGGAACTGCGTGCTCTCGATGACGGCGATGTCTGGATGCTCGGCGGGGGCCGGCTGCAGATGGCCTTCATGGAGCGCGGCGCGCTGGATGAGATCGAAATATATGTGATCCCGGAAATGCTCGGCTCCGGCCAGCCTCTCTTTCCTCTGACCGGTTATCGGGCAAGCCCGACGCTGATAAGTGCAACGGCAATCGACAAGGGCTGTGTGAGATTGCATTACCGCTTTTCATGACGCTCCGGCGACCAGGAACCGCAGCGGCCAGGATGAGACTCAAAGCCCCAGGAATTTGAAAGGTGGAGCCTCCTTCAGGCTGTCATTCGCCATGCCGGAATAGATATGGATCTGATTGGGGCCCAGGTCGAGTTTCTTCACCGTACCCGTCTCTTTGGAAAGATCGAGCTTCGTCAGGTCAATCCAGAAAATATTCGGTGTCAGCGCGGATTCGAAGAAATACAGCTTGCGCTTGTGATCGATCACCGTGCGCCAGCGCGTGGAGGATATGTTGGGCTGGTCCGGGGCCGTGATGCCGTAAGGAACGGAGACGTTGCGGATGACACTGAACACGCTTGCGATGGCTTCGACCGGGTTTTCGCTTTTGGGTATTGCGTTTGCGTAAAAGGATGCGCGGGCGAAACGGTCGGACGCGCGGTTCGTGCCCGGCAGCATGACGGTGCCGCCAATCTGCTTCCAGTATTCGTTCAATGCCAACTGATGGTCGAAAGTCGGCGAATTGGTCATCACCTGATACTGGCGGCCGTGATGGATGACCTGCTTGCCATCGATATATTCAACGATCGCACTGTCGCCACTCCCATCGGAGAGCGATAGATGCAGTGTCGCCAGACGCTCTTCGCCGGGGACATTATCAGTCACGATCGTGAACGGGTTTTTCTCGAGCGCACGCACCGCTTCCTCCACGGTCGCGAAATTGTCGAGTACATATTGCGCCCATGCTGCGATAGACAAGCCCGGAGATTTCCCGTCATAGACGGGATAACTCGACTCAACGAGCCAGAGAACGTTGGCCGCCAGGCCTGCCTCGTTCATGCCGTCCGTCGTGGAAATGTCGTAACCCGATGCAATGACGCTGCCATATTTAGAGGTCCATTTTATGGAATTCGGACCGGCCTCACCGGAACGTTCCATGCCGCGGGGGAAAGCCCAGATATTTGTCCCCACATCCGTTTTCCAGTCCATCGAACGGGCCGTCATCACCTGATTATTTTCGCCCAGATAAACGAAACGCGTGCAGGCTTCCGCAACTGACGTGGTGAGCGTGGCGATGGAAAACATGGCGGCGGTGAAGGCAGAGAAAAGCGGCAGGGTCTTCGGGCGCATTTAAACGTCTCCGGTGCTTTCGGTACAAGATACAGCGTATGATAGAAGATCGGACTTGTTGGCGGGAGTCAAATAGGTTTAGCTACGGGCAATTAGTTGGGGAGAAGGCATTGCTAAAATTATCGGTTTTTGCGGTCTTTATGGCCTTTTCCGCAACTGCCGCCTCAGGCGCGGATGAGGTTCGTGCCGCGCCCGCAACGGTTGATGGAGCCGATTGGGCGTTTCAGGCCACGGGTTATCTGTGGGCCACTGGTTTGAACGGCAACATCTCGCCGTTCCGGCGGGCGCCCACGCTTCATGTCGAAAAATCCTTCTCCGACGTGATGGAGGATCTCAACTTCGGCGGGTTTCTTAACGTCTGGGGCCGTTATGACCGCTTCGTCCTTTCCGGCGACATCATGTATGTCGATACTACGGACAGCAAGGCGGCCGGGCCGCTGCCAGCGTTGCAGATTCCCGGTTTACCAACCTTGCCGGCCGGCGCTGCAATCGATGCAGATGTAGACACGCAGGAATTCATGGCGACGCTGCAGGCCGGGTACCGCATCGTTGACGCAGATGGATTTTCGCTGGACGCGCTGGCCGGGGCTCGCTTCTGGCATATTTCCAATGAGGTGGCGGTGACCGCCAGCCATCCCCTAATCGGCAGCGTGTCCGCCACCCACAAGGAAAGTTTTGGCTGGATAGATCCCGTCATCGGCGCACGCGCTTTTTTCAGCCTGACGGATAAGCTGTCCGTTCAGGGGCAGGTGGATATCGGCGGCTTTGGCGCGGGATCCGATCTCACCTGGTCAGCCTTGGCTACGGTCAACTACATCTTCACCGACACATTGTCCGTCTCGGCAGGCTATAAGGTGCTCGATGTCGATTATTCAGACGATGGTTATGTTTTTGATTCCCGATTGAGCGGGCCTGTGATGGGCCTAACTTACCGGTTCTAGTCATTGTTTGTCTCAGTCTCCGCCATAATGGGTCCACGGCCCAGAAGACGGAGGCGACCGGCGCAACAGCTAGTTAATGCTATGTAGCAGTCAGCGCTAGCTAACGGCTCAATCCAAGCCCGCGAGACCGGTTCATTTGCTGTTTCAGCGTATAGTCATGACTAAGCTCGGCATGGCGTGTCCGATCCACTATGCGGGCGATCGTCTTAATCTGCTCGGTCTGTTTTGCCAGCTCCGGGCGTGCCGCAAGCTCCTCGGCGAACCTGCGAGGATCGGAACTACCAAAGCGCCGGGTGAGCGCTTCGGCCACCAGCGTGGCCTCATCAAGCGCGGTCCGGCCCTCAGGCGATGATCGCAGTTCTTTGATGAACTTGCTTCGCCTCTCGACCGGCATTTTCTCCACCTGGCTGATGATCTCGGCACTACGCGGCGTGAGGCCTGGCACCTCGATCTTGTCACGCTTGTCGCGCTGCCATTGTTCGCTTTGACGTTCTTCGCCAAGCCGGCGCTCCCATGCCTCGGAGACATAGCCGATATGGGCCGACAGAGACCTGGCATATTGCAACGCCTCCTTCCGCTCCTTGCTGTTTCCGAACAGACCCGACTTGCCGCGTAGCTCCCCGAAGCGCTCTGGCTGCTCCGCCATGGCCTTCGCCATGATCTTGCCATTGCCTTCCTTGTCGGTCATCGCGGTGCGCAGTCTTGCTGCGACCTCGGCCGGATCACGGAACGCACGCCGCACTAGCGATTCCACCGTATCGAACCTCTGATCGATAACGGACATCGCCCTTTGTTGCGCCACCTCTTCGACGCTGCGGTCGTATCGGGTGATGGCTGGCACAAGCGGAGTGGGCTTACCGGGTTCCAGTGACGATTGCTGGCCGACAGTTTCTGTGGGGGCAGGGAAGGCGCCGCCTTGCGACATGAGGTCGGACCACCTGATGCGGCGATATCCTTTATTATCCTCTGTCCGGTCGTCCCGCTGTCCGTCATCGATATCTCCGGCGACCGAATTGCGAGGGTCTACGCGGTGAGCAGGACCGGGCAGATCGCCGGCAGGTTCCTCGTCAACCTGCTGACGCTCTGATGGCCGACCATGTTGCTCCCGTTGCAGATGGGCCGCACGGGACAAAACCTGTTGGCGCTCATTCCGGTCGGAAGCAAGTTCGATCTCGCTTTTGAGCCCGAGCTGCTCCGCGATCCCTTGGTCGCCTGCGATTCCCTGGTCGCTGGCAATCCATCGGTGGCTGGCGATCCCGCGCCGCTCGGCAAAGTCGCTGATGTAATCCAGCGTGGTTTCCTTGGCGCCGGAACGCGACAGGCGGCTTGCCAGCTTCTGGTAGGCGAGTTCATCACCCTTGACGACACGCCATGCATTGCGCTCGGCCTGCGTGCCGTCCGGAAGGGTGACGGGCGTCGCGCCTTCATGCTGCAGAACGATCCTGTCTCCGATCTTAGGTGATGCATCTCGCATGGCCCGCTTGAGGTCGACGCCCCACACCGTGCGCTGATCGCCCTTGTCATTCGCAAGGGTCACAAAATAGCTGTCGCGTGATTGCGGATTATGCTCGTAGGGCGCAACGCCGTGATCAACCAGCCGGCCCGCATTCGTGAACTCCTGGATGTCGGCATAGAGCTGCACGCTGTCGCGATGCCTGGTCATGGCGACATAGGCCAGATGCCGGTCCATGGTGCTGGACGCCAGCACAAAGGCGCGATCGACCGTCGCGCCTTGGTTTTTATGGATCGTCGTCGCATAACCGTGGTCGATCGCCTGGTAGCTGTCCGTGGCAATGCTGACACTGTCGCCGCCTCGACCATCGAGCCGGGCAACGATCCGACCCTTCTCGACATGCTCGACGGTGCCAAGCATGCCGTTTTTGACACCGAGGTCGCGGTTATTTTCGAGGAAGATGATCCGGTCACCAGGAGCGAAAGCGCGTTTGCCGTTACTGGTCTGGAAGGTGAGTTCTCCAACATTCTCACTGTTCCCACGGTCCTCAACCTCCCCACGGTCTCCTCGGTCCGCACCGGCGCTCAGCTCTTGAGTGCTCCCCAGCCTTTGACGGTCCTGAAGTTCGGAGCGGATAGCGGTATTGAGGGCGCGTACATCAGCGCGACGATGCGCCATGGCAACCCGGCTGCCATCGGCACGCCGCTCACTATCGGCAACATAATCACGCACGATCTCTGCCATCGCCGCGTCGCGGCTTTCCGCAAGGTGGATATCGCCGTGATCGCGATAGGCAGCCAAGCCATCTGCCGTCTTGTGGGTGGCAAAGGCAATCGATGCTTCTCGCTGCCAATCATGGCGCTGGCGGCGAATGCCGGAAAGTTCGACGTGGCCGATCTGCTCGGCAATCGCCCTGAAGGGGGCGCCGGCTCCGATTGCCTGGAGCTGTTCATGGTCGCCAACAAGAACGATCTTTGCGCCGCGCTCTTCAGCCTCGCCGATGAACCGGGCAAGCTGACGGCTTCCTACCATGCCGGCCTCGTCGATGACGAACACGTCACGTCGGCCGATTACGCCCCGACCACGGTCCCAACTGTAAGACCATGACGCCAGCGTGCGGCTCTCTATGCCGGAACTTTCCTCAAGACCCTCGGCTGCCTTTCCACTAAGCGCCGCACCATGGACTTGATAACCTTGAGCCTCCCACGCCTCACGCGCTGCTGCCAGCATGGTGGACTTTCCCGCACCGGCAAAACCGACCACGGCGGCGATGCGTTCTCGCCCGGTAATATGCGCAATCGCATAACGCTGTTCGTCCGACAATCCTGAAGAAGGATCGCTCGCGGCCACCATTCCGCCAGAGCTTGTCCGAAGAGCGTGATCCTGCCTTTCCATCGCGCGCTCGACATGGCGCGGATCGACGCCATGGGACTGCGCCTGATGCAGCCGCTCCGCCGATCGCGCCATTGCGAGTTCCAGATTTATCATGTCCCGCGTCGAATAGCGCGCATTGGAGACGTCGCCCGTCTCAGGATCGATGTGCTCAGCCTGGAGTTCGACAAGCGCTGGCGACGCCAAAACAGCGGCAAAGGCGTTCCGGAACGTTTGGGCGTCATCGTTGATATAGCGATGCAAGGTTTTGGCTATATCGTGCCGATCGAACACGTTCTTCTCATGGCTGATCAGCGTCAGAACCTGTTCCGGTTTTTGACGGATCAGTTCGGCATTTTGCCGTGCTGCCTCGTCATCCAGCCGGCCGCGCTCGACGGCCATTCCTTGCTGCTGCATCTGCGAGGCATGCACGCCCATATGTTCGGTCGGCGACAATTCGAGACCGCGCTCAATATGCGAGCGATGATCGATGCGAACATCAAGGCCTTCGCGTTGAAGCTGACGGTTGGCAATGCCTTCCCATGCCTGCCTGACATCGCGAAGCTGCATGTCGGTTGTCGCCATGCCTTGTGTCAGCAGCCGTGCGTTCTTGTGCTCGAGATAAGTTTTCTCACGAAGGCCGGTTCTGCCAACCTGTCGCGTCGTCATCAGCACATGCGCATGGTGGTTCCTGTCATCACCATGCTCACTTGGCGAATGGATGGCAAAATCCACGGCCGCGCCATAGCGGTTTGCAAGATCCCGGGCAAAGGCGCGTGCAGCCTTCAGCCGCCCTTCTGGCGACAGCTCATGCGGAAGCGCGATTTCGAATTCGCGGGCGACGCGGGCATCTTTTCGCCTTTCTGCAAATTCGGCCGCGTTCCACAAAGCCGAACGATCCAGAGCCCAATCGGCAGAAAGACCGTCCGGCAGCACGATCTCTTTATGCTCCACGCCCTCTTTGCGGGTAAAATCATGCACAAGGCCATCGCGATGATTGGTGAGAAGAACCGCGCAACGATAGGCGGCAGACGCCACAGCACTGCGGCCGGATGAGCGCGAGACAGGTTTGGTGCTGAGATGATAAATCGCCAACCGAAATCTCCGATCCGCAAACGGGGAAATTCAGCGCTCAACTGCGGTGCAAGTCGTAAGTGCGCCCTTGTCTCTTTACCGGTGGCGAGGTTAGCAACATCGAAGAGGCATTTCGACTACTAAAAGTAGTAGTCGCCAAGTGGCAATTACTCGTGTTTGAATAGGGACACAAACGCATCAATCAGGGGAGGGCGATAGGTGCAGGTCGATCGCACAAGCGACCAATGACAATCGACAAGGGACGAGGGAGCTGGAACGCGGAGGAAGATGTTGCAGGCGCGGCTCGACAAAACAGGAGCGGGCGCAGGCATTCGATTGGCGGCTGCCAAAAATCGGAGTTTCAAAGAAGTTTACAATGGACCATACAGGATACCGTCCAGAAACGGAGCAGACATGAAGACCAGCCTTGAACATTTGCCGGAGCGAAAGCAACGCGAGCTCGCGCGCGTCGTCGGGATTATCCAGGAAGAGTTTGCTGATCTGGTCGAGCGCTCGAAGTCTGACGCCAAGAAGGATGGCCGTATTTTCAAAATCATTCTGTTCGGTTCTTACGCGCGTGGCACCTGGGTGGATGAACCGCATACGTCAAAAGGCTACCGCTCGGACTTCGACATCCTCGTCATCGTCAGCAACAAGGAACTGGCCGATCCCAAATACTGGGACAAGGCGACAGACAGGCTGATGTGGGACAAGGAGATCGAGACGCCGGTGGGACTCATCATGCACGGCGCTCGCGAGATCAGTAATTTTTTACGTGATGGCCAGTACTTCTTCGTCGACCTCGCCCGCGAAGGTGTTGTTCTTTACGAATTCGACGACAGGCCGCTGGCTGAAGCGAAACCGCTCAGCCCTTCCGATGCACTCAGGGTGGCCGAGGAGCATTTCAGTACCCAGCTTAATAGCGCCAAATTCTTTCGTGAACTCGCTCTATATTCTATCACCCATGATCAGCGAAATCACGCGGCTTTCAATCTTCATCAGGCGGTCGAGACGGCTTACAACTGCTACCTCCTGACACTGACAAATTACTCGCCCGCGTCGCACAACCTCAAATTCTTGCGTGGACTTTCCGAAGGTCGTGACCACCGTTTGATCGACATCTGGCCGCGCGACCGTCAGCGATTTACCACGTGGTACAACATACTGAATGAGGCCTACGTCAAGGCACGCTATTCGAAGCGTTTCGAGGTTTCCGAAGAGGCGCTGACCTGGCTTCAGGAGCGGACGGCGGAACTTCACAAGCTGGTTGAGACGCTCTGCCGTGAGCACATCGAAAAGCTCAAACAGGCCGCGGGACAAGCCGCCGACTGAGCCTTACCGGTGACAGAATAATCCTGAGCTCAGGCAGCAGCCACCGCGGCGTCATGAACCACAGGGTCCAACGGACCCTCACAATCGCAATGTCGATCTCCTCGTAGAAACTGGTCTGTCTTCCAGGAGCAAAGCCGCAGCCAACAACGGCCGTTCCGGTGCGACCGCAATCGAAAGGAACAATCGTGGCAAGGAAAACCATCGAACAGCGCCTGGCTGAACTGGACGCGCAACGGTCCGCGCTCAAGGCCCGTCTTTCGAAAACTGAGCGCAACAACGATATGCGTCGCAAGGTCCTGATCGGCTCGCTCGTTCTGCATCACCTCGAAACCTCGGATGATCAGGAGTTCAGCAAACAACTCGGTGAATGGCTGCGTCGCGAACTGCCGGGCTTTCTGACACGCGACAATGACAAGGCGCTGTTTGCCGATCTGATCGGACAAGTGCAGCCGGGCACAGGAGAGAATGATGCAAGCGGGCGGGGCGCTCCATGAACCGATTACGGCTTGCTTTGGCCGCATTCAAGAACATGATGCGCGCCGCCGCGCGTGATCCGCTTTGGGCATTTCTGGCTTTGCTTGCCATGCCCTTCCGGATCTGGAAGCGGCTTCTTGCATTTATGTTCATACTGTTCAACGTCACCTTTGTGATCGGCATGGTTGGCGGTCATTTCCTCGAGCAAATGGGTTTCGAGCGGGGCTCGCCTGTCTACATCATTCCAGGTCTCTTAACCCTGCTGGCGCTCGCCGTAATCACCTTCTGGTTCATCACCACTCCACTGATTTTGCATTTCGGGGACAGTGACGATGATACTCATGGCTCCGCCCGCTTTGCGACAGACAAGGAGATAGCCGCTCTGACCGCATCCGGTTCCGGCCTCCTGATCGGTCGTGATACGAAAACGGGCAAGCCCCTGCGCTATGATGGTGCGGCCCATCTCCTCACCATGGCGCCGACCCTTACCGGCAAGGGCGTTGGCACGATCATCCCAAACCTGCTGACCGCCGATCGTTCAGTGATCTGCATCGATCCAAAAGGCGAGAATGCAAGGATCACCGGCCGTGCCCGCCAAAAGTTCGGGCCGGTTTATGTGCTCGATCCTTTTGCTGTTACCGGCAGACCTTCGGCAGCCTTCAATCCTCTTGCCATGCTTGATCCCCAAAACCTCGATGTCGCGGAAGACGCCAGTGCGCTTGCCGACGCTCTCGTGTTCGACGAACCGGGAATGGCAGGCGAGGCGCATTGGAACGAGGAGGCAAAAGCATTGATCGCCGGATTGCTGCTCGAGATCGCTGCGGCGGAACCTTTGCGACGCCGGCATCTTGCAACGCTTCGCGAGCATCTCACCCTTGCTCCGGGACAGTTTGCAGCACTGCTCAAGCGTATGCAGGAGAGCGATGCGGCAGGCGGTCTTGTCGCGCGTGCCGCAAACCGCCACCTCGGAAAATCCGATCGCGAAGCCGCAGGCGTGCTGTCCTCGGCTCAACGCCATACGCATTTTCTTGATTCACCGCGCATGACGGCCGTGCTCAGCCGCTCTGATTTCCGGTTCGCTGATCTCAAGCGCAGTAACATGACGGTTTTCCTCGTTCTTCCGCCCGACCGCCTCTCGACCTATTCGCGCTGGCTTCGCCTGCTTGTCTCGCAAAGCCTGCTCGAAATGGCTCGCGATCCGGCAAAGCCGGCGGCACCGGTCCTCTATTTGCTCGATGAGTTCGCATCGCTTGGGCATCTGGCACCAGTCGAACGTGCGATGGGTTTGATGGCGGGTTATGGTGTCCAGCTTTGGCCCATCCTCCAGGACATCCATCAGCTGCGTGCCACATACGGTCACCGCGCCGGAACTTTTCTGTCAAGCGCCGGCGTGCTGCAGGTTTTTGGCGTCAACGATCATGACAGCGCCCGCCTCATCTCTGATTTGCTCGGGCAGGAAACGGTCGTGTTCCAGACGATGGCGAGAGCGCTTGATTCCGATAAGACAGGCATATCCTACAGCGCAGCATACCGGCCGGCCGTTACTCACCCCGGACGAGGTGCGCAATCTTCCAGCGAACGGACAATTGCTGTTCCTGGCCGGGCAACGACCAATTTTCGCTGAGAAGCTTGTCTACTTTGTCGATCCGGAGTTCAGGGAGATGTTTGACGCAGTCTAACGGGATGCACGACGAAAAGGCAGTCCAGCATTTGAGACCTTGTGTACGCGGCCCTCGGGCTCTCTTCGGCGCAATAGGAAGCGGATAGATGAGCCTTCGTCCAAATTGCAGTCCTGTGGCGACGGTGGTATCGCGGCGGAGGGATCGTTTTCGACCGCGAGGTCTAGCATTGGAGTAATGACCTTGACAGGGCACCATAGGAGTCTAGACGGGGTTGCATGATCATCTTGGGAGAATGGAAATGAAAACGCTGGCAGCCGTTTCGGCTTTCGTGGGCAAGACTTTTGCCATCTGGGTTATCCTGTTCGCCGTACTCGGCTTTTTCTTTCCTGACACTTTTAAGCAAATCGCGCCCTGGATCGTCACGCTTCTTTCAATCATCATGTTCGGCATGGGCCTCACCCTTTCGGTCGATGATTTCAGAGAGGTTGTGAAAAGGCCGTTCGATGTAACGATTGGCGTGCTCGGCCAGTTTCTTATCATGCCGCTTCTGGCGGTGCTTCTCACCCGCATCATTCCCATGCCGCCGGAAGTCGCGGCGGGCGTCATTCTGGTCGGCTGCTGCCCGGGCGGCACATCTTCTAATGTCATGACCTATCTCTCCAAGGGCGATGTCGCCTTGTCCGTTGCCTGCACCTCGGTCACCACGCTTGCCGCGCCGCTGGTGACGCCGTTCCTCGTCTGGCTCTTCGCAAGCCAGTTCCTGCCGGTTGACGGCTGGGCCATGTTCCTCAGCATCGTCAAGGTCGTTCTGGTTCCACTCGCTCTCGGCGCCGCCCTGCAGAAGCTGCTGCCTGGTCTCGTCAAGACCGCAGTTCCGGCATTGCCGCTGGTAAGCGTCATCGGCATCGTCCTTATCGTTTCGGCGGTGGTGGGAGGATCCAAGGCGGCCATCGCCCAGTCCGGGCTGATGATTTTTGCCGTCGTGGTTCTGCACAATAGCCTTGGCTATCTGCTCGGTTACCTCGCTGCAAAGGCAACGGGCCTGTCGCTTGCCAAGCGCAAGGCCATTGCGATCGAGGTCGGCATGCAGAATTCGGGCCTTGGTGCAGCACTTGCCACGGCCTATTTTTCGCCTCTCGCTGCCGTTCCGAGCGCCATTTTCAGCGTCTGGCACAATATTTCCGGCGCAATCCTCGCGAACTGGTTTTCGGGCCGGGTGGACGCAGGCTCCGCCAACAAAACCGCCTGAAGCTCCGCATTTGTCAGGCCGCCCGTCGTTCAGGCGGCCTGACCGTGCCTTAGAACGGCACGGTCTGACATGCTACGGCCGGTGGATTAAGCCGGGCGAAGCCCTCCTGGCGCTGATACGGGAAATGCGGATAGGGAGCAGTCGTCTCGCTGGCCTCGTCCAGCGTCGCTACCTGCGCCGATGTCAGCTCCCATCCCACAGCATCGAGATTCTGGCGAAGCTGTTCCTCATTACGCGCGCCGATAATAACAGTGGAAACAGTCGGGCGTCTGAGCAACCAGTTAAGAGCGACCTGAGGCACGGTCCGGCCTGCCTCCTTCGCAACAGCGTCGAGCGCATCGATGACGCGGTAAAGGACTTCATCATTGACCGGCGGGCCGAAGCCGGCGGTTTCATGCAGGCGGCTGCCTTCAGGCAGCAGTGCGCCGCGACGGATTTTTCCGGTCAGTCGCCCCCAGCCAAGCGGGCTCCAGACCATGGCTCCAAGGCCCTGATCCGCGCCGAGCGGCATCAGATCCCATTCGTAGTCGCGGCCAACTAGGGAATAATAGACCTGGTTGACCACATAACGCGGCCAGCCATATCTGTCCGCGACATCAAGCGATTTCATGATCTGCCAGCCGGAAAAATTCGAGGTACCGGTATATCGCACCTTGCCCGACCGGACGAGCGTGTCGAGCGTCGAGAGCACCTCATCAATTGGCGTAAAGGCATCGAAGGCGTGGAGCTGAAGGATATCGATATAATCGGTCTTAAGGCGGCGCAGGGCGTCATCCACCGCGCGAAGTAGTCGGAAACGGGGCGATCCAGCGTCGTTTGGCCCGTCACCCATCGGCAGGCTGGTCTTGGTTGAGATAAGAACGCCGTCGCGCTTTCCCTTGACGGCTTCGCCGAGCACTTCCTCGGACGCGACATTAGAATAGACATCGGCGGTATCAAACAGGTTCACACCTGCTTCCAGACAGATATCGATCAGGCGGCGGGCTTCTGCGGCATCTGAATTGCCCCAGTTGCTGAAGAGAGGGCCAGAACCGCCGAAGGTTCCGGTACCGAAACTCAAGACCGGCACTTTCAGGCCGGATTGGCCGAGATGGCGATATTCCATGGGGCGTTCCTTTGTTGCTTCGAAATGGTCGCGGGTGGGGCTATGGCCGCGCCGCGCTCTGTCCATCCCGTCATTATCTGGCAGATGAAGATTGCGATGCGTTGCAATCGCTGTCTTAAGATAGACGCCTGCTTTTCAATGAAATAGAATGCCGAAACTATTATCACTTGTGAGATGAAGTCACATGGCGCGCTTAGAAGTCAACCGGGCAGGGGAGATGGAAATTTTTGTGCGGGTTGTCGAGCTTGGTGGTTTTTCCCGTGCGGCCGCTGCGGCTAACATGACGCCTTCCGCCGTGAGCAAGCTGATAGCGCGGCTGGAAAGCCGCCTTGGTGCGCGCCTGCTCAACCGTTCCACCCGTCAGCTTCAGATCACCCCCGAGGGCTGCGCCTTCTATGAGCGGGCCACCCGCATCCTCGCCGATCTTGAAGAGGCCGAACGCGCCGCCGGCTTGGGCGAGCAGCCTGTCGGCCGCGTTCGGATCAACACCAGCGCATCCTATGCAACGCATGTTCTTGCGCCCATCCTGCCACGCTTTCTCGCGCTTTATCCCAATATCACGCTCGATATCGTCCAGACGGATCTCGTGGTCGATCTTCTTGCGGAGCGTATGGATGTCGCGGTCAGGGCGGGGCCGCTGAAAAGCTCCAGCCTCGTTGCCCGCAAACTCGGCGAGACAAGGATGATCATCGCCGCCGCCCCTGACTATCTGGAGCGCTGCGGTGTGCCGCAAACAATCACCGATCTGGAAGATCACAATCGTCTAGGGTTTGGTTATGCCCGGTCAGTCGACGGATGGCCGTTGCGGGACGACGGCAAGACCGTCGTGATCCCGGCAACGGGACGCGTGCAGGTAAGCGATGGCGAGGGTCTTCGCCGTCTTGCTCTTGCCGGTGTCGGGCTAGTGCGTCTTGCCTCTTTCACCGTGATAGACGATATCGCCGCCGGCCAGCTGGTCCCGGTGCTCGATCATCTCGATACGGGCGAAACGGAGATGTTTCATGCCGTCTGTGTCGGCCAACGCGGGCCGCTTCCCTCACGCATCCGGGCGCTGCTCGATTTTCTGGGTGAATACGGGCGGGTGAAATAAAACGACGCAAACAGATAACGGTTGGAACCGGCGCCTGTTTGCTTCTCATGCCTGGGGATCGGGCGCGTGTGATCGTATCCGTTAGGCTGGCGGCTTAATCTTTCGGACCTGACAATGTGAAAGCACCAACTGATTCCAGACTAATGCCGGTCTCGCCAGAAAGTACACTCGGCAACGCACCGCAGAGGCTGCCCGTCGTCACCACTTGGCCTGCTCTCAGCATATGTCCTGTGTTGAGTGCGGCGTTGGCGAAGGCGAGAAGCGGCGCCAACGGATCAATATTCGGGTGTTTTACCTTGGCATTGAAGATCTGCACTGGACCTTCGGTGACGATGAGCAGCGGTAGGTCATCGCTATTAGCCGCAAAAACATCCACGATGCGCTTGTCCACTTCCGGCCCGAGGGCGAAACCGTGGTTGGCGAGGCGATCTGCCAGAAAGAGCGGAAACGGAACCTGATTTTTCTCTTCCAGCCTGTATCGGAGAAGCTCGACACCAAGATGCACCTTGTCGATATACTGCATCATATCCGCCTTGGTGAGCTGCCTTTCAGCGGCGGCGGGAATATCGGCAGCGAGCGTAAAGCATATCTCGACTTCAATTCCCTCCGTTCCATCTAACGGGAAGGAAGCGAGATTGGCATCGTTCACCCGGCAGCAATCGAAGATGCCGGGCGGATCGCCAGCTTCCAGACGCCGATCGGTTTTCCCAAATATCCTGCAAAGTCTCGCTGAACCGCCATCGCCTCTGCAAGCGTGCCCGGAACGAGGCCCTCCGCCTCCAGCTCAGCTAAAGCAATTCTATCACCCTCCCGGCTTGCCTTTGCAAAACGCTCCGCCAGTTTTTCGATCGCCGTCATTCCGCTCATGTCTCCTGATGATCTCGCGCGCCGAACGCTGCCACGATTTGGCGCGGTCTGCCAAGGCCATCAAGGCTGAGTACAGTTCCGACTTTGCGGAGGACGATTCTTCAGCATGGCTGCGGAATCGTCACGACTTTTTCAACGACATGAGGCAGCCGGCCTATCATCGTTTCGTAGGGCTAAGGGGGCAGAACAACGATGGATCGCGCCGCTTTAACGCGGGAAGCACGCTAACCACAAATCGCGCCGTAGCAAATGCGTCCCAATCATTTTTTTTTAAGAGAAGTAAAGTCGAGCGGTATTGCCGCTCGATTTCCTTCCTCGATTACGCGACGTCCGCTTCGAACTGGATGCTGTGGAGGCGCTTGTAGAGACCGTCATTGGCCAGCAATTCACGCCGGCTGCCCTGTTCGACTACTTCACCGTTGTCCATCACGACAATCTTGTCGGCGCGATTGATAGTAGAAAGACGGTGAGCGATGACGATAGAGGTCTTGTTAAACGTCAAACGCTCCAAGGCGTCGCGGACAAGAGCCTCCGACTCTGAATCCAGGGCGCTCGTCGCTTCATCGAGAATCAGAATATCCGCGTCCCGCAGCATTGCACGAGCAATAGCCACACGCTGTCTCTGGCCACCGGACAGGCCGGAGCCGTTCTCTCCGAGCTTGGTGTCGTACCCATCCCGCATCTTGATGATGAAATCATGCGCATTTGCGGCCTTGGCGGCAGCGATGATCTCTTCCTCCGTCGCATTGTCACGACCGACCGAGATGTTGTGCCTAATGGTTCCAGAGAACAGGAAGGTTTCCTGGCCCACGTAAGAAACATGTTCGCGCAGGCTGGAAAAGGATACGTCGCGCAGATCCATACCATTGATTTCAACGGAGCCGTTCTGCGGGTCGTAAAGGCGCATCATGAGGTTGATGATGGTAGATTTGCCGCTGCCAGAAGGGCCTACCAGCGCAGTCATTTTACCTCCTTCGAAGAGGACGCTGACATCCCTGAGAACCGGCTGACCTGAAACGTACTCGAAGCTGACATTCTTGAGCTCGACATCGCCACTTGCCTTGGGGAGCGGCATGGCATCCTTTTTTTCTGCGAGTGTCAGCGGCGCGTCCAGCACTTCGAACATCATGCGCACTCCGATCATCCCGCCCTCGATCTGCACGCGCATGCGAGCCAGACGTTTTGCCGGTTCGTAAGCGAGAAGTAGTGCGGTGATGAATGCCATTAGATCACCTGGCGAGCCGCCTTTCTCAAGGACTGTGTATCCAGAGACGGCGATAACCACCGCGATCGCAAGGCCTGACAAAGTTTCCATAATGGGACTTGTCGCTGCTTCAAGCTTCGCAATGCCGTTGGCGCGCTGCTCGACATCTGAGACCGCCTTATTCATGCGTTGGCGCATAAGCTTCTCCAAGGAGAACGCCTTGATGACGCGCACGCCGATGCTCGTTTCCTGAACCACGTTGACGATTTCACCGAGGGAAGCAAGTTCTGCTTCCATGATCTTGCGCACGCGGCGCAGAACCAGGCGCACGCTAAAAATGGCGAGTGGTCCAATAATCATCGAAATAGCGCTCAACAGAAAATTTTGAGCGAACATTACAATGATTAACCCGAGAAGCGAAAAGAGGTCGCGTACGAACGACGTTACAATTGTGTCTATGACGCTACGAGCTGATTGAGCATTATAGGTAACACGGACCAGCAATTCAGAAGACGGCAAATTCTGAAAAAAGGAGACTCCTTGTTTCAAAAGTCGGTCGTAAATTCTGCGCTGCTGCTCGGCCACAATGCTGTTGCCAGCTTTGCTCAGGTAGTAGCTCTGCACAAAGGTCGCGAGTCCCTTGACTATAAATATAACCGCGACGGCAAATGCAATTTCGAGAACAACGTCGAAACCCTGCTTCAAATAAACACTGTTGACGATATCGCGCATAATCCATGCACTAAGAGATGTCATGCCGGCAACTATCAGCATAGCCACGATTGCCGCGGAGTACCAACCAACGTGTTTTTTGAAATTTTCTTTAAAAAGTCGCGTCAGCAACTTCTTGTCGTTTGGCGACAAAAACGATCCGATCACAGAAACATCCTTATTTGACGTCGACGCTCGCGCAGATTTTCCATCGCACATTCAGGCGCTTGTTGTTTGTGAGGAATGGCTCTCCAGTTTTCAATAAATGCCATGAGACGCCCGATAGTTTTTTTGTCACGCTCTTCGAGTGGAATGCGCAGAAAAGCTCAGCGGAATTAGGAAACCTACATGGCTTCATCCAGACCACGCCAATAAGCCTAGGGGCCTAACGTGTCAACATTGCGCTTTGGTATCCTCGAAACACGCACTACCGGCCCGCCAAGGGTAGCGTCGTGAATAGAAGCTTTCGGGCTGTGCCTGAATTAAGTAGGTGTTCCTTGTACACCGATTGATGTTATGAGGAGCTACTTTTCTGTAACGATTACTGACGGCTCATTAAGTGGTTGATTTTGTTTTCAATATTAATGAGGCGCGTACGTATTTCCGGCGCCAGAGCCCCCATTCGATCGCCATCTTTCTCCGTTGCGGCGCCCAGCTTAATTGCCTCCAATGCAGAAGCGAGAGGCCGAAGCTCCTCCATAGTGAACGTGTGGCCGCTACTAATATCCCAAGACGACTGGTAGCTGACCGCCCTATCATTCAAGGCGTCGCGAACCAAAGTCTTGTATCGATCCATTGTCAGTCTTTTATGCTTCTTTAGAATCGCACTGCGAGATGCGATATTGGCGATCATATCCGCGATTTTGGCCAAAGCTTCAGACTCTGGCGTTCCGACTGACAATACCTCTGCTAGGAAGCCCTTCGTCGTGGATCCGCGAGAGTCATGCGAGATCGCTATTCCTGGTACACCCAGAGATGCAGCGACACCGACGCCGTGCACACGCGGGCCAACCACGAGATCGAACTGAGAATATATGTGGTAATAATCTTTCGACTCGAACGAATATTCGATTTCCAGATCAGGAAAATCGCGCCTAGCCAGCGGAATTTCGTCGATATAGTGACATACAATCGAAAACTGATATTGACCTGCGTAGTCTGATAACAAGCGCCGGTACAGTGAGTTCGTGTAATTAAAGGCGTCGGAAGAGAATCCGTTCCAGATAACTGAATCGTCCGCCGTGGCATGGTAAATCAACGCAATTCTCTTTACATTCTGGATGTTGAGCTCTTGGTTGACCTCGGCGCTGAGCAAGGCCGGACAAGGGATTTCCTCGGCGGAAAAACCTTGTTTCAACACGGCCTTGAAGGTATTGTGGTCTCTCACCGTCAGTAGCTTTGATTTCGAGATTACCTCACGATAGCTTTCGTGGTAAATATCGCAGTTGCCGCCGACACCGATTATCATAACCGGCAAGTTGTAGCGTAATATCAAGGAATAGAGATCGGTCATTCTCGCGCTACACCATTCCGGCGTGCCTGACATAATGACCCAGTCGACAAACTCACAGTTCGTGTCCGGTTTCACAGAGTTGTCAAAAAATCCGAGTTTGAGGTTTGCTTCCAAGTCAACAAAGTCCACCTGAGAGTTGAAATCGCTGGGCAGCTTCGATGTTCTAAAGAGCTGGCGGTCCTGATGCGAGGGGCGGATGTCTGGATTTCTATTGTAAATGACAGGACAGTGGTCGACCTCTAGTTCTTTCAGCACATTTCTGACGCCTTGCAAGATGAATTCATCGCCAGGGTTCCACTGCCGGGTTGTCGAAAAAATGATGTTTAGCTTTTTCATTGGAATAAACTCCCTCATCAAATCCAATGGAGCAAAACGGCAAGATCGCCGTTTTAAGCGTCTAGCAAACGGTGCGCGCCGGCGTCGGATCGGTTCAACGGGCTGCGTCGGTGCTACCGCAAAGCGCTGCTTCAGTACGGATTTCCCAATTATCTCTCACATTCAGCGTTCTTGGGTTTTCAAGCCAGAGAGGGCAACTACGAGAAATAACCCATAACTTTTGTCGCGGAGCAGTTGCGTTGCTGGCTCCTTTACTGATTGACTATATTCTGGGACTTAGCCTGCTAAGGGCGATAATCAATTGGAACGTGCCACTTCGACAGTTTGGTAGCTGCGCGATTGACAAGCCTACCGGCCGAAATCTATATCGGCCAAATGTCGCGTGGGCTATCGCCTGGCACGTTTTGGCATTGGCGAGGTTGCACTATTCCATTCGCTGATTCAGGACAATTTTGTTCGCAGCCCCGATGACGGTCGTCGGGCCACTTCAAGGCAGGCAGGTCAGTGAATGCCCGATGTTTTTTTTGATCTATCCGAACTATATTTGAATTCCGGCGTGAAGTTCAAATATTATGGTATCGCTCGCACGGTGATGGAGGTGGCATATGAGCTGACGAAGCTTGACGCATCAGTTCGATACGTCATTTATTCGCCATTGCACCGACGGTTTTTCGAAGTTTTTCCTCGCGCGGGTGATGCGTCGCCGACTGGCGTACTTGATCCTAATATTCCAACTTCGGCTACGCCACTGCGTCTTCGCCAGAATATCTATGATGCAAACGCCGTGAAAAAGACGTTTTACAAGCTGCTGCATAAGATCGTTCAATATCGTAATCGTAAGCGCTGGGCCACGGTTCCTGCGGGGGCCGCCAAAGATGTCGATCTACATGAGCAAATTCTGGTTGCGCTAGGGCGTCCGAAGATTATGTCTGACTATCTGATGGCTCTCGCAGAAAGCGGCACTAAGCCTATTTTTATTCCACTGCTTCACGACATGATACCTTTGCATGATTTCAGTCACCGAAACCAGTTTTCATTCCCTAGAAACTTTATCCACGACAATCAGGTAGCGATCAGTGCGGCATCGATGATTTTGACTAACTCCGAGTTCACGGCCGCTGAAGTGAAGCATTTCTCCAAGGTTGGGACGCTGCCCCCCGTACCGAATGTTATCGCTGTTCCTCTCTGCCATGAATTGCGGCCTACCAATGAGCCCGTCGAGAAACGTGGTCCGGAAAAGCCGTATCTCCTATGCGTCGGCATATACAACGGACGGAAGAATCTGGAGTGCGTCGTCGAGGCTATGCTCTTGCTGCATCGGCGAGGCGTTTCTGTTCCTGAGCTCGTGTTGGCAGGTGCGCGCCGGAAGAGGGTGGAGAAATTTCTAAAGAAAGAGAAATTTGCCCCTTTGTTCACGAAATTTCACTTTGTCCTCAACCCGAATCAGGCGGAGTTGCGGTCGCTTTACGAAAAAGCCTATGCTCTTCTTCTGCCCAGCCGGATGGAAGGTTGGGGGCTTCCCGTCAGTGAGGCATTATGGTGCGGAACTCCTGCCTTAGCCGCAGATGTCCCTGCTTTAAGAGAAGCGGGGGGCGATTGGGCTCGCTACTTCGACCCCGAGAGTCCGGAGGAGCTGGCGACCCAACTAGAGAATCTGATTGAAAATCCAGCGGAATATGCAGCATTGAAAAAAAATATCGAACTATCCAAACCACAAATGCGCACGTGGAAGGACGTTGCAGCTGACCTGCTTGAGGCAACAAAAAAGAGCATGCTAATTAAGTAGAAATTGGACTAATTTAATCGTCTTCTTCCGTATTATTTTTGGTTGGAGGCGTTTCGGGATGTTGCATCTGGTTTTCGGGTCGGCTATCGCTCATTTCCGGAGAGTATATTTGGGATTTATTCTCGGGATATTGAGTGGGCAGTGATGTATTCGCTGGAGATAAGTTGGCGAAATATTCTCGAAACCTGAATGTGGGGTCGGATGTTGGGCGCAATGTTGGTGAATAGAAGATAGATTGATTCGCCTGAATCGTTGTGTGGGGGTGTGGGGCTCTGTCGATTTAGAGCGATTTTTTGGCATTGTCGTTTATGTGTTCTCTGGATCATATGAATGAATGGACAGGAAGAGTAACTGGTGATGTTGGACTATTTGAGGTTTTCTGAGGTTAAAGTTCTCTGCATCGGTGACGTCATGCTGGATTGCTTTATTTCTGGTGATGTGGGTCGCATTTCGCCAGAAGGTCCAGTCCCCGTCATGTGTGCGCGGTCAGAAGAGTATTTCGCAGGCGGCGCCGCGAATGTTGCTCGCAATATATCATCTCTCGGCGCAAGTTGTACCCTGCTGGGGGCGATTGGCAGAGACAGCAACGGAAGCAAGCTGCTTGAGCTCTTGAATGCCGTTCATGATGTGTCAGCGGAGTTTGTCACGCTGGATAAACGTCCGACAACCGTCAAGACACGCTTTTTAGGCCATGGCCAGCAAATGTTGCGCGTCGATTTTGAAGACGCCTCTCCAATTTCGTCAGAAGAAGAAGATCGAGTTATCTCAACCGCAACATCACTGATCAGCTCGCACAGCGTTGTCATTCTCTCAGACTATGCCAAAGGGCTCTTAAGCGAGAGGGTTGTCAAAGCTGTTATTGCGGCCTGCCGGTCTGAGGGAAAGCCAATTATTATCGACCCCAAGACTTCCGATTTCTCTCGGTATGCTGGGGCCGCGATTGTAACGCCCAATCAAAAGGAAACGCAGGCTGTGACGGGTCTGTGGCCAGATACCGACCAGGAAGCGGAATTGGCCGGCGAACTGATTCTGTCTCGCTTTGACATCGAGGCGGTCCTCATTACGCGTGCTGAGAAAGGAATGACGCTTATTGAGCGGGATCATCAGCCTTTCCACATCCGCGCAGACGCGAAAGAGGTTTTCGATGTTGTCGGCGCGGGGGATACGGTGATTGCAGCACTCGCAGTCGGCCTTGGTTCACATATTTCGCGCGCTGAAGCGGCGCGCGTCGCGAATGCTGCCGCTGGTATTGTAGTGGGGAAAAAAGGAACGGCGACCGTCTCTGTTGCGGAGCTTCGAGATGCATTGTCTCATGATACCTCATCCGGTGAGATAAGTCCGTCGGATAAACTTGTTGCCTGGAACGATATTCAGGCTCTAACAGAAGATTGGCGAAGCGATAATCTGAAAGTGGGCTTCACCAATGGCTGCTTCGATATCCTGCATGTTGGACATATCAGGCTTTTGCAATATGCACGGGATAATTGCGACCGGCTGGTCGTAGGTGTGAATTCAGATAGCTCGGTAAAGCGCCTCAAGGGACCGGCGCGGCCGATAAATACCGAATTTGATAGGGCGGAATTGTTGGGCGCCCTTGCTTTTGTCGACGCAGTGGTGGTGTTTGAAGAAGACACGCCGCTTGAACTCATCCAAATGATACGTCCTGACGTGTTGGTGAAAGGTGCGGACTACACGGTTGATAAAATTGTCGGTGCCGACGTCGTCATGGCGGCTGGCGGCAAGGTTGTGACGTTCGAGATAGTACCGGGGAAAAGCACGACGGCGACAATAGCGCGAAGCCAGGAAAGGGCAGTTTGATGTATATTGTAACTGGGGCGGCTGGATTTATTGGGTCAAACATTGTCGCTGATTTGGAAGCGGCGGGTCTGGGACCAATCGCCGTGGTTGACTGGTTCGGGCGCGGTGACAAGTGGCGCAATCTAGCGAAGAGGAACATCGCGGCTTATGTTTCTCCTGAGGGATTGCCAGAGTATCTTCGCGGCCTAAAGATGGAAGTTAAGGCTGTGATCCACATGGGCGCGATCTCGGCCACCACTGAAGCTGACGTAGACAGACTGATCGATCTAAACATTAACTATTCAGTTATATTGTGGGATTGGTGCGCTGAGCATGGTGTCCCATTCATTTACGCATCTTCCGCTGCGACCTACGGCGGAATCGAGGATGGATTTGATGATAATGAGTCATCCGCCGCTCGAGCGGGCCTGGCACCGCTAAATGCGTATGGCTGGAGCAAAAAAACGACAGATGATATTTTTGTCGAACGTGTCGCCCGAGGTGAGAATGCTCCCCCCCAATGGGTTGGTCTGAAATTCTTTAATGTGTATGGCCCCAACGAGTACCACAAGGATGACATGCGCAGCGTAGCCTGCAAGCTCTTTGACGTTGTGCAGACTACGAATGAGGTCTCCCTATTCAAATCCTATCGACCCGACATCGCCCATGGCGAACAACGTCGCGACTTTGTCTATGTTAAAGACTGCACGTCTTTCATTCTTTGGCTTTTGCACAATAGAAACCGGAGTGGAATATTCAACTGCGGATCCGGCAAGGCGAGGTCGTTCGCAGATATCGTCCACGTCATGGGGGATATTTTAGGCAAGAAACTGAATATAAACTTCATTGAAATGCCCGAGGCCATTCGTGGAAAATATCAGTATTTCACGGAGGCAAATATGTCGAAAGTGGCATCGATAGGCTATAACGGCCCGCAGTCGTCGCTGGAAGAAGGGCTACATGACTACATTAATAGTTATCTACGGCATGATGACAGGTATCGGTAAACTCAATACGTAGTGTGCGAGGAACCTTTAAGTCGAAGTGGATATCTATCTTTGGTGGAAGCCCGTTCGACCTCAAAAATTTCGGTGGCACGATTATCCATCTTCCAATTAATTTAGCCGGACAGTAAGTAGGGAAACCGTCAATGGTGCAGCCGGGTTTTGATTCCGCCCAGAGTGAGTATCTGGACCTTAAGAAATGGCTTTTCGAAGCGGCACTTCCTTTATGGTCTTCCGTCGGGCGAGACGATGTTAATGGCGGCTTTTTTGAGAAAATCGACAAAAACGGAGTTGCTGTGGAAGCTGCTCGCAGGACGAGAGTCGTCTGCCGCCAAATCTACAGCTTTTCTGCTGCGAAGAACATGGGCTGGTCAGGCGACGCTGAAGGGCTGGTTCAGCACGGGTGGAGTTTTCTTCGACGCCACTGTTTTAATGCAAACGGAACGCTGATTGCGACTGTGGACGCGGCTACCGGTTCAAAGAATACTTCGTTTGATCTTTATGACCATGCTTTTGCATTATTTGGCTTGAGTTATGTAGCTGAGACTCTCAGAAGCGCAGAGAATGCCGCAGATGACGCTCTTGATTGTCTCGAGGCGATGATCTCCGGGTGGAAACATCCGATCGCGGGTTTCGAAGAGGCGATTCCCCCCATCGTGCCACTTCGGTCAAATCCGCATATGCATCTTTTTGAGGCTTTTCTTACCTGGTTGGAAAATCCGCTCGTTAAGAATCCCGATCGTTGGCTCTCTTGTCTCAATGAGATCGGAGACTTGTGTCTGTCTGCATTTATATCCAATGAAAATGGATCGCTTAGTGAGTATTTTAATCACGACTGGTCAGTGATGCGTGACAACTCTCTGGCGCCTGTCGAGCCCGGGCACCAATTCGAGTGGGCTTGGCTGCTCACAAGGTGGGGTAAAATGGCTGGGCGGAAGGACGCCCTGATCGCGGCTCGCAGACTGGTGGCGATTGGCGAGAAAGGTGTCGACGAATCGCTTTCATTGGCTCGAAATGGCCTTGATTTCAGCTTAAATTCGTTAGATGGAGCTTTTCGTTTATGGCCGCAAACGGAGCGGATCAAGGCTTGGCTTATGATGGCCGAAACGGCGATCACGCCCGAAGACAGAGAGAATGCTTATGCGAAGGTAGCGGACGCAGCCTCTGGTCTGAAACGTTTTTTCAGCGACGTTCTGCCTGGCCTCTGGATTGACCGTTTTGACGAAAACGGAAATGTTGTAGATGAACACGCACCAGCGTCTTCTCTATATCATATAGTCTGCGCCATTGAGGAAATGCATAGACTGCTGGAGCCTCATACGCAGAGCGTGCCCGGGCTTTTTCTGGACCGTGACGGCGTTATCATCGAAGATAGCGGATATCCGAGTAAAGTGGAGGGTGTCCGGCTGATTCCCGGAGCCGCGGAATTTATAAGCTCTTTTAGAGAGCGAGGATACCGCGTATTTGTCGTAACAAATCAGTCTGGCATAGGACGCGGTTATTACGATGATCTCGACTATATCATTTTGAAGGCGCATATTGGGAAGTTGCTCCGGAAGGAGGGAGCTTATATCGATGACGAGCGCCTTTGTCCTTTTCACGAAAGCGCCACCGTCGAAAAGTATCGGGGAAATCACTATTGGAGAAAGCCGTCTCCAGGGATGATTGAGGATATTGTCGTCCGTTGGAACATAGACCGAAAGCGAAGCGTGCTTATTGGCGACAAACCATCTGATATTGAGGCGGCAAACGCAGCTAAAATAGACGGTCGTCTTTTTAGCGGCAACAACTTGATGCATTTCGCCGAAGAAGAAAACATTTTATGATGGGAAATGTTTTGAAGTCTTCGCACGGGAAAACCAAGGCATGAAAGAAGGCGTTTCCTATGAAGCTTTCGAGGCCTATCTGTCGCAGCAGCGTTGTCCCGATTATAGCGGCCCAGCGACATATAAGGTGCTTTTCTGTGCGCTGACCGATGAGTTGAAAGAGTCGCGTGTCGCCGCGCTGTTTGGTTCGTGGTCAGAAAGCGAAATTGATTGGATAACGGCTCAAGGCTGGACAGCGGACGCCGGCGAGAATCCTGATATTTTGGCAGACCGCCCAGATGACGGCAAAAGTTCGACCGCCAATCTGGTGATTTGCCGACTGATGGATGCGCCACTTGATTCAAAGATTGCGTATCAGATTGTTTCTAAAGCACGTGGTCGCCTTTCTGCCGGGGGCGTCCTTATTTTGGAAATAAAGCGGTCGAACGGTGATGTTGCTGCGTCGCACGTGCGGAATTTTCCCTTTTCCGAAATTGTCCCCGAATTCATCGTGGCTGAAGCCGGACGGTATTTAGGTTTTTCTTCAATCGAGACACGTTACTTTCCAACCGGCCTAGTTGGAGAGTCCGACATGAGCTTTGTAGCTGCGGTTATTTTGCAGAAGTCATATGCTGACGGAAACAATCCCATCTCGGTTGTCGGGCGGGCAATCAATTCAATGAACGGATATACTGATTTAAGAGCTGCAACCCACTCTCAAGAGACCGAAGTGCTTCACCGCGAAGAATTACTGTCTGCAATACGCGACTGGCGCAGTCAGTCGAAGATGAGCGCGGATGTAATTGCGGAACTATCGAGCGCTGCATTAGAAGCAGGAAGTGTTTCCCATCGCCTCTCAAAAGCAGAGCGCCGTATACGACGATTGACTTGGCAGACCGCGATATTCCTGCCTCTGACTTACCCGCTATCTTTGGTGATATCGGGAGCCGCCGGATTGGTGGCGCGGATCAAGGATAAAAGACGCAAAGGTCGCTTTGAACCAAAAAAAAAACTCCCATCTGACCAACGAGAAATCTATGACCGGCAGATAGTAACATCGTCGCCGCTTGCTGGGTATTTTGCCGGCAATTCGGAACCTAAAATACTTATCGTGAAACTGGATCATATAGGCGATTTCATTTTGTCTTTGCCTGCCATTAGGGTCCTAAAGGACGCGTGGCCGCACGGGCATTTTACGATTGTCTGTTCACCGACCATCTCTGGTTTGGCCAAAGCGTGTGGTTACTTCGATGAAGTGAGAGAGTATAATTTTTTTGCGCAGCTTTCGCAGGACGTGAAAAAAGCTGACATGTCTAAATTCTCTAGGATCAGGGATGTTGTTGGTGAGGTTTACGACATCGCGATCGATCTTAGGCATGACCAAGATACGCGACCAACATTGGCTTTTGTTGATGCAAAGATTAAGGCGGGGTATCAGACGCACGGGAAGCACTTTGTTCCACTCGATGTCTCGCTTCCTCCTATTCCCGAACGTTCCGGCCTTCACAAAAGCCCTCATAATATCGGCAGGCTAATGTTGCTTTGCAGCCACGTTGTAAACTCAGTGAAGCCGTTGATGTTCGATGCGGGAAGTGCTTTGGTGTTGGCTGGGCGTGAGGCGCCTCTGCCGAACGGAGAAAAATATGCAATTTTAGCACCTGGTGGTGGCACGCTGGCCAAGAAGTGGCCAGCTGAAAGATTTGCCGAACTGGCTGTTCGAATAGCCCAGCACCATGATCTAAAAATTGTCGTCTTGGGCGGCGCCCAGGAAAAAGAATATGGTGAAGCGGTATCGAGAGCGCTTCCCGCAGGACAGGTATTTGACCTGACAGGAAGTCTTCCTCTTGTCGACATGGCGAAAGTCTCAGCGGGTGCAACGATATTTGTTGGGAGCGATACGGGTGCGACGCAGCTAGCGGCTCTTTTAGGCACCCCTACCGTTGCAGTGTTTAGCGGCGTCGCAGATGTGAACCTGTGGCAACCAGTCGGCATGAGAGTGGAAGTCGTGAGGCGACCAATTCCTTGTTCCCCGTGTTATATCGCGAAATTAGAGAATTGCGTGCAAGGTCATGCGTGTATGAACGACATTCAGGTGGATCACGTCTACAAGTCGGTAGAGAGCTTGATCTCTACAACTGAGTGAAGCTGTCTCAGGTTGATTCAGCCGTAAATATCTTGAAAAAGTAGAGAGTGTGTGGTGGCAGTTTTCAAAGCAATCGAAAAAAAGCTGAGACATGTGTATAAACGACGCAAACTCGCATCGTCCGGTATCGTTGAAAATGACGGCGGAGCCATACTGGTAACAGGAGGCTTAGGCGACCTCATTGTGATCGCGCGGTTCATGCGCGATCTCCTGGGGCATTTGGGCGGTGGATCCTTTTCGATTTTTTACAGTTCGCCAATGGTGGCGGATATGGTTTTCAAAAGTGTGCCGGGATTTTCCGGTGCGTATCCGTCGCACTTTTTCAAATATGCGAAAGATGTCTATCTTTACGGGCTGAAGATTAATCAATTTATATATGTCGAGAAATGGCCAGGTCATCGTGCGATGACACTTGCTGATACAAAAATATATGAGCTTGTGAGAATACTTGAGGCTTATGAGAAGAAGATGGAGCCGCTTCATGTTGTGCGTATGCATCATCCGTTTCTTGATGGCACTTTAGGCAGATATGCGGCGATCAAAGGCCGCTCGCGGAACGACTTTCTCCATTACGCAGCCGATATTCCATATGGGGGCGATACATTATCTCTCAGTGGCGATGACACGATTCTAGCCCGACATGATCTCGTCCCCGGTAGATACATAACGATTCACAATGGATATGATGAGGCGATGCAAGGCTTGCCCGGCCAGCGGGCCACCAAGGCCTATCCGGGATGGGGCGATGTGGTTTCCTATTTGCCGGAAAAGTTTGGCGAGGACTTGAAGGTTGTTCAATTAGGTACGGAGAAGACCAGTGCGCCTATTGCCGGTGTAGATGTCAACTTGATTGGAAAGACTTCGTTAAAGCAGGCGCTGGGACTTCTCGCGAATACCGCATTTCATCTGGATAATGAAGGAGGATTTGTACATGCTGCGGCTGCGTTTGGGAAGAAAAGCTGCGTCGTCTTCGGGCCGACATCGGTAGATTATTTTGGTTATCGATCAAACTTGAATTTCTCTCCTCTCCAATGCGGTGATTGTTGGTGGAGCGAAAAGACTTGGATGATGGCGTGTCCAAGAGGTGACACTTTGCCGGCTTGCATGTCGGCCTATGATCCTCGGGTCCTAGCTGAGGAGATTTATCGCTGGTGGACGGCCATGTAGATAACAATCTTGGTAGTAGGCGCGGGGTCTACCCTACTGCCAGGCTGAATCCCAGGCCGCTCAGCTAAGCCACGGGTATAATTTTGATTTCCTGATTTCATCGACAAAAATAAGGTTACCGGACGTAGCGAAATGGACGTAGTATCCTGCTTTTGTCATAAGACGAAAAATTTCGTCTTTTTTACCACCAGCCCCGGTGATCTGAACTGACGTGCTCCTGACGTGCCCCCGTTAAATTAGGCCATTTAGAACTGGAATTCTCCACTTATGATCCCTGGTGGGAAGAAGAGGAGAATTCGATGAAGGCCTCGAAGTTTTCGGAAGCGCAGATCGCATTCGTATTGAAGCAGGCGGATCATGGAACGCCGATAGGCGGGGTCTGCCGCAAGGCAGGGGTTTCGGACGCGACGTTTTACAATTGGCGCAAAAAATACGCGGGCTTGATGCCCTCGGAGATGAAGCGGCTGCGACAGCTTGAGGAAGAGAATGCCAAGCTGAAGCTGTTGGTTTCCGCGCAGAAGTGAGCCGGTTAGGCGCATAAGGGGGTGCGGATAAAAAGTTGGACTGCTTCATAAGTTCAAGCCGAGGCTCTGACGATACTCGACCGGGCTGAGTGATCCCAGCGATATTTTGATACGCTTCTCATTGTACCAGAGGATGTAGGCATCCACCTCGGCGACGAACTGTTCGATCGTAATGGTTTTCCAGTCTCGTGGATAGAAGAACTCTGTTTTCAGTCGGCCGAAGAAGCCTTCGCACGCGGCGTTGTCTTGCGAGCAACCCTTTCGGGACATCGAACGAACCAACTGCGCATTGCTGGTCCTGTTGAGCCAGCCCGGCCAGCGATAATGGGCTCCTCGATCAGAATGGATGATTGGCCGTTGTTCGCTGTCGTCCACTGTCCCGATGGCTGCATCCAGCATGGTGTTGACGAGACCCGCATCTGGTTGGGTTCCGATGGACCAGCTGATGACCATGCCGTCAAAGCAGTCGATAATGGGGGAAAGGTACACCTTGCCGGCGGGGATCTGGAACTCGGTGATGTCTGTAAGCCACTTCAGGTTCGGCGCTTTTGCATGGAAGTCGCGATTAATCAGGTTGTCGGGTGCGGGACTGATCTCTCCCAGGTACGATCCGAAACGCCGGCGACGCGGTCTGGCAACGACCAACTGCTCCTGCTTCATCAAGCGCTGGATAACCTTTTCCGAGATTATCACGCTCTGCCTGGCCAGCGACGCCTGCAGTCGTCGATAACCGTAGCAACGACGGTTCGCTTCAAAGATCTCCGCTAGGCTGTGGCGGACGGCGGCATATTTGTCTGCCAGGCGCACGCGGGCTCGGTGGTAGAAGTAGGAGCTTCGGGCTATTCGCAGCTGGGTGAGCAGTTCCGGCAGACAATAGGTTTCCTTAAGGGCGTCAATCAGGTGGGTCTTCTCCCGATTACTCAGGATCTGCAGATCGACGCCCAGATCTTTTTTTAGGAGTTCATTGGCCTTCTTCAGGAGATCATGTTCGAGTTGTAACTGGTGGACATCACGCTGGAGGGCTTCAAGCTGTCGCTCGAGCTCTTCACGTTCAGGCACCTTGGGATGGGCTTTGCGGCGTTTCATGGATGACGGGGCCTCACGATCGAGAAGCTGATCTTTCCAGCTGTACAATGTAGGCCTTGAGACGCCTAGTCGGTCAGCTACCTGTTGAGCGGTTTCATCTCCACTGCATAGCCCAATGACGCCTGCTTGCCAGACATCCTCGCAATAGCCAGGATGCCACGATCGACCGGCCATCGATGTCCGTGTCTCCGGAAAGGCCTCGCGAACCCATGCAGTCAGTGTCCCTCGTCCGGGATAGCCAAGTGCCCTCATCGTCGCAGAGATGCAACGATCATGGGTGCGAAAGTGCTCAAGTGCCGCCTGCCTCTGAGCCTCTGAAAATTTTGGCGCTCGCGCGACCGGCTGAGTACGCAGCTCGAGATGCTGTACGTACTCGCGATACCAGCCCCTCAGCGCATTCTTGGTCGGATACCCCAGCTGGCGAATGGTCGCGTTAAGTCGCTTCTCAAGCCGGATATAGAGCTCAACCGCTCGAACTCTGTCTGCGTAGGAATACATGAACTACCTCCTGTTAGTCCAAGTTTTCGTCCGCACCCCCCTATCCGCCTAACCGGCTCACTTCTGCGCGGGAACCAACAGTTATCGCTTACATTGCTGTTGACACAGCGGGAAATATGGCTCAGTCGAAGACGCTAACGCAAGACACTGTCCGGGAGCATTATGGGAAGTGAATTGAAACGCGAGAAGCGTGGCGAATTGGAGGCCATCCGGGGTCTCGCAGCCTGCTCTGTAGTGGGCGGTCATTTTTTTGGTTGCTTCGCTCAGCCGGATAAGTTGCCCGACATCAGCCGCAGTCTTTATTCCGCACTTACAAACGGCTCGGCGGCTGTTGTAGTGTTTTTCGTCCTTTCCGGCGTTGTACTCCCTCTCTCCTTCTTTCGATCCGGAGGCAAGACAAGCACGATCACGGTGGCTGCGTTAAACCGCTTCCCTCGGCTGATGCTCTTAGTGTTTTTGACCGTGATGGGTTCCTACCTAATCACTGTTTTCGGAGTGAACTATTCCAAGGCTGCGGCACAAATATCCGGCTCAACCTGGCTCGCTACCTACGGCTTCCCGCATCCAACAGAACACTTTGAACCGAGTTTCGGTACCGCTCTCTGGCAAGGGCTCTTCGGAACGCTCTTGGAAAACAGGAGCGAGTTCAACGTGTCTCTTTGGACAATGCATCACGAGCTGTACGGCAGCTTCGTCACTTTTGGTTTGGCTATGGTGTTGTTTAAAGCACCGATGAAAATTATCTGTATCATGACCGCGCTGGCTTTTGTTGTTCTTCAGTTTACCGCTTGGCGCTTGACCCCTTTTGTTGTCGGAACCGCACTTTCAGCGTTCTTCTATCAGCGCCCACAGTTTTCGCTTAAACTCCCCTTGTCCCTTGGCCTAATTGTTTTTGGCTTCCTCTTTTACGGGTTCGTTCCGGCTAACAGTGGTTACTGGCCCACGACATTCATTCCTTGGGGCACGGACGATCAAAAAGGGTGGTTGGTTCACACCCTTGCAGGCGTGAGTTTTATCCTCGGCGTGGCGGGCAACGATCGCGTCAGGAGAGTGATGAATGCGGATTGGTTGGTCGCCTTGGGACGGTACTCGTTTGCCATGTATGCCGTCCACATGTTGATTATGAGTTCTTTGGTGAGCTTAGTGCTGATCCACGTTGCACCACTAGGCAAGCTCCCAGCTCTTATTATCATTACGATCGTGTTCGTATTGTCTCTGGCCGCAGCATCTTATGTGCTAACGAAAATCGACGAGTGGTGGACGAAGTGGACGCGGTCAGCGATCAAGTCCCTTACGGCTACCCAACCGAAGGCGCCAGCGCAGTGTCCGAGCGTGCCTTCTTTTTGAGGCGCTTGAGGGCGCGCGAATGCGTCCCCAGCACTCGTTTGTTAGCCAATGGACCAGCGTATTATAATTTTTGCCGAAGTTTTGGAACCGGCTAAGATTTCGATTTCGTATAAAAAAAATCCTAAATCGCGCCGTAGGGTACAGTTATTGCACTCTTTGTAAGCGCCGTCTCCTTCCCATCGGGTCCGCTGCTTTCTGAGCATGATTGGTCATGCGAAAAGACTTCCAGGCGTATCTGGAAGTTGAATTATGGATGATGGATTTGTTGTCGTTATGAGGTCGTTGAACCGCGGCGGGGTAACCGGCGGTGGCCGGATGACGTGAAGGCTCGTATTGTCGCGAAAAGCCTCGAGCCTGGTGCGCGGGTAGTGGATGTCGCTCGCGGTCACGGTGTTGTAGCAAATCAACTTTCCGGTTGGCGACGTCAGGTGGGAGCACCATTCTGGCCCTGCCGTTTGCGACGGCAACGACGCCGTCGTGGCACAATGGTTCCGAGCAGTAGTCGTGCCTCTGGCAATTGCTCCGGGGCCGCCTGAGCCTGGCAATCCTTAGTCGCTACCAAAGCCGACCTGCGCCAGACCGCAGGCGGGATCAGCGGTGTTGACGTTGAATTTGGCTTAGACGTCGTGATGCGGATTCCTGGCGATGTGCCGGTGGAACGAGTCGTTGCGCTGTCTCGCGCTGTGCCAGGAGCATCATGATCGTCGCAGGCCAACGCTTGCCGATCCTGATCGCCGCACGGCCGGTTGACTTCCGCTGTGGGCATCAAACGCTGGCTCTGATGGTGCAGACCTAGTTTAAGCTCGACCCGCATTCCGGGGTGACGGTGGTCGTCCGGTCGAAGCGCGGGGATCGCCCGAAGATCCTGGTGTGGGATGGCACTGAGAGCTGGCTCGGTTTGTCTCAACAGTTTCGGGCTTTTTGTTAAGTGGATTCCCCCTCGATGTGAGCGTCCGGTGAGCTGTTTTTGCTGATCGGGCAAATCAGGCGATGTTCTGGCATTCGAACCAGCATTAGTGCTGACATTAATACCAGAACAAAGAGGTTTTCATGGCTCGCATGGAGATCATGTCCGGTACCGAGCGCAGGCGGCGCTGGTCGGACGAGGCGAAGCTGAGGATACTGGCGCAAGCTGATGAACCCGGTGCTCGCATTGGTGAGGTGGCGCGCCGGCATGACGTTCATCCTGGCCAGATCCGCTTGTGGCGGAAGTCGTTCAGCTATGTTGATCGACCGACGGTGTTCCTTCCAGTGGAAATCATGGAGGAGGCTGGCGTAAGTCAGTCGTCTACCACGGTAACGAGGCCGGCGATCGTCGAGATATTGCTGCGGAACGGTCGGTGCCTGAAGGTTCCTGCTGACGTTGAGTTGAAGCTGCTCGGTCCGCTGGTCGCTTGTGTGGAGGCGGCATGATCAGGCCATCGGGCAATGTAAGGGTCTATCTGGCCTGCGGAGTCACCGATATGCGGCGTGGCATTGATGGTCTGTCCGCGCTGGTCGAAACGATCGTGAAGGAGGCGCCGGGCTCGGGCGCGATCTTCGGCTTCCGCGGAAAGCGCGCTGACCGGATCAAGCTTCTCTGGTGGGACGGTCAGGGGTTTTGCTTGTTGTACAAGATTTTGGAGCGCGGGTACTTTCCCTGGCCGACGGCGAAAGAGGGCGTCGCCCACCTGACGCAGGCGCAGCTTTCCATGCTCGTCGAAGGGATCGATTGGCGGCGCCCAGCGTGGACGTCCGCTCCTGCCCGAACGGGATAAAAGCTATATTTTGCAAGGGCATCCGAAGCTTAACGCTGGCGCGTCAGAGGCAAATCGGCTAGATTTGCGGATATGGAAACAGCGCCGCTGAACAGTCAGGACGAACTCACTGCTTTGCGCGCACTGGTCGCCGAACAGGCGGCGAAGCTTAAGAGCCAGGAAGCCGAGGTCATCAAGCGAGACTCCATCATAGGGCTTCTTCGCGCGCAACTGGAGCTTCTCCGACATCGGCAGCATGGCGCCTCTTCGGAAAAGATCGACGGAAGATAGAGCAGTTCGAACTGATGCTGGAGGAGATCGAGGCCTCCCGTGCCGAGGCTGAACTGCGCTCCGGCAAAACTCCTCTGCCAGAGTTGCATGACGCATCCGAAAAGCCGAAGCGTAAGCCTTTGCCCGATGGTCTTCCCACCGAAGAGCTGATTTATGCGGTTCCCTGTAATTGCCCGACCTGCGGTGGCACCTCGTTCCTCAAGGCGCCCGACAGGGTGGTCCAAGTGCTGGAACACGTGCCGGCGTCGGTCAAGATTGTCCGCCATGTCGAAAAGCGCATGATCTGCAGGGAGTGCGATACGACGGTGGCTGGCGAGATGCCGACCTTGCCGATCGAGCGCGGCAAGCCCGGGCCTGGATTGCTCGCCCATATCATGGTCTCCAAGTTCGATGATCACATTCCGCTTTACCGTCTCTCAGAGATGTATGATCGGCAGGGAATAGACATATCGCGCTCCGTGATGGCCGACTGGGTCGGCCGCGTATCCGCTTTGCTGACACCCATCATCTTGTTGATCAGGGCCCATATCGCCGCGCTTGACCGAATACATACGGACGATACCCCGGTCGATGTTCTCGACCCTGGGCGGGGCAAGACAAAAACCGGCAGGGTCTGGGTCTATGTCTTCGACGGCAGTGGCTATCAAGCCACCATTCCGGCAGCCATCGCCTATTACTACAGTCCTGATCGAAAGGGCATACATCCGGCTGACCACCTGGCAAGCTTCAGCGGCGTCATGCATGCCGACGGTTATGGAGGCTACAAAAAACTCTACGGCAACCAGATCGTTGAGGCCGCCTGCATGGCGCATGTGCGGCGCAAGTTCCATGATGTGATCAAGCTGAAGCCGTCACCGGTCGCGGAGGAAGCGCTGTCGCGCATCGGCGCGCTCTACGATATCGAGAACCGTATCCGCTGCATGTCAGCTGACGAGCGGTGTACCCCGCGCCAAGCACATGCCCGGCCCGTTCTGGATGAGCTCAAGGCCTGGATCGAAGCCACGCTTTCTACACTGCCACAGAAGCAGAAGCTGGCCGAGGCAATGCGATACGCGCTGTCTCGATGGGCAGCCTTGAGCGTTTACATCGATGATGGCCGTGTCGAAATCGACACGGATGTTGTTGAACAGCCCCTTTCTCAATTTTTTTGTGGTTTAGCTGGCCGATCTCTCCAGGCTTCGATCATTGCCGCGTAGGCTGCCGCCGCCTGTGCAACGAGCTCCATCTCTCGATGTCGGATTTCCTTGATCCAGTAATCGCGGGCGGGACCAGCGGGCCCATGTGCTCTGGGAGCGCCAGCACGAAGTTCAAGCTTGCGCATCTTCATGGCGACAAAGGCGGGCCGAGCCCATCTGTAGGGAGCCTCCTTGGTCAGCAACTGCCAGATCAGATTTGCGATCTTGCGCGCCGTGGCGACCGCAGCGACGTTGAGGCCTTTGCGGTCCTTGATCCGGAGAAAGAAGGCACGCAGCGGTGTTGGTTTCCGCGCAGAAGTGAGCCGGTTAGGCGCATAAGGGGGTGCGGATAAAAAGTTGGACTGCTTCATAAGTTCAAGCCGAGGCTCTGACGATACTCGACCGGGCTGAGTGATCCCAGCGATATTTTGATACGCTTCTCATTGTACCAGAGGATGTAGGCATCCACCTCGGCGACGAACTGTTCGATCGTAATGGTTTTCCAGTCTCGTGGATAGAAGAACTCTGTTTTCAGTCGGCCGAAGAAGCCTTCGCACGCGGCGTTGTCTTGCGAGCAACCCTTTCGGGACATCGAACGAACCAACTGCGCATTGCTGGTCCTGTTGAGCCAGCCCGGCCAGCGATAATGGGCTCCTCGATCAGAATGGATGATTGGCCGTTGTTCGCTGTCGTCCACTGTCCCGATGGCTGCATCCAGCATGGTGTTGACGAGACCCGCATCTGGTTGGGTTCCGATGGACCAGCTGATGACCATGCCGTCAAAGCAGTCGATAATGGGGGAAAGGTACACCTTGCCGGCGGGGATCTGGAACTCGGTGATGTCTGTAAGCCACTTCAGGTTCGGCGCTTTTGCATGGAAGTCGCGATTAATCAGGTTGTCGGGTGCGGGACTGATCTCTCCCAGGTACGATCCGAAACGCCGGCGACGCGGTCTGGCAACGACCAACTGCTCCTGCTTCATCAAGCGCTGGATAACCTTTTCCGAGATTATCACGCTCTGCCTGGCCAGCGACGCCTGCAGTCGTCGATAACCGTAGCAACGACGGTTCGCTTCAAAGATCTCCGCTAGGCTGTGGCGGACGGCGGCATATTTGTCTGCCAGGCGCACGCGGGCTCGGTGGTAGAAGTAGGAGCTTCGGGCTATTCGCAGCTGGGTGAGCAGTTCCGGCAGACAATAGGTTTCCTTAAGGGCGTCAATCAGGTGGGTCTTCTCCCGATTACTCAGGATCTGCAGATCGACGCCCAGATCTTTTTTTAGGAGTTCATTGGCCTTCTTCAGGAGATCATGTTCGAGTTGTAACTGGTGGACATCACGCTGGAGGGCTTCAAGCTGTCGCTCGAGCTCTTCACGTTCAGGCACCTTGGGATGGGCTTTGCGGCGTTTCATGGATGACGGGGCCTCACGATCGAGAAGCTGATCTTTCCAGCTGTACAATGTAGGCCTTGAGACGCCTAGTCGGTCAGCTACCTGTTGAGCGGTTTCATCTCCACTGCATAGCCCAATGACGCCTGCTTGCCAGACATCCTCGCAATAGCCAGGATGCCACGATCGACCGGCCATCGATGTCCGTGTCTCCGGAAAGGCCTCGCGAACCCATGCAGTCAGTGTCCCTCGTCCGGGATAGCCAAGTGCCCTCATCGTCGCAGAGATGCAACGATCATGGGTGCGAAAGTGCTCAAGTGCCGCCTGCCTCTGAGCCTCTGAAAATTTTGGCGCTCGCGCGACCGGCTGAGTACGCAGCTCGAGATGCTGTACGTACTCGCGATACCAGCCCCTCAGCGCATTCTTGGTCGGATACCCCAGCTGGCGAATGGTCGCGTTAAGTCGCTTCTCAAGCCGGATATAGAGCTCAACCGCTCGAACTCTGTCTGCGTAGGAATACATGAACTACCTCCTGTTAGTCCAAGTTTTCGTCCGCACCCCCACCGGCTCACTTCTGCGCGGAAACCAACACCATAAGCCGATAGCCCTCAATAACCACACGCTTCTAAGGATGGACACTAGTTTGCCCCAGATGCCGGGCGACTGGAACGAAAACCTACTTCCACATAGCCCTCATCCGCGCACCCACATCAATCCGGATCTGCTGCGCGCTGCGTTCCGAAGCGGCGGCTGAAACCAGTGGCCAGGTCATCGTCTCAAAAAACTGCAGCAATGTCGCCGGGATGAAGCGGGTTCTGGCGGCGTAAACATGCCGGTCACCCTGCTGACTCTGCCCGCCTGTGAAGAAGCGTTGGGGCGTGATCAGCGACAGGCTGTCCTTGGCGCGGGTCATGGCGACGTAGAGCAGCCGGCGTTCCTCCTCCAGTTCCTGGGTGGTGCCGACGCCGAGGTCGGAGGGGATGCAGCCGTCGACCACGTTCAGGATGAAGACGGAGCGCCATTCCTGGCCTTTTGCCGAATGGATGGTGGAGAGGCTCAGATAATCCTCGTCAAGCAGCGGCACGCCGGCCTGATCGCTGGTGGCGTCCGGCGGATCGAGCGTCAGTTCAGTCAGAAAGCGCTCGCGCGATGGGTAGCCGCCGGCGATCTGCTCTAGCTGCAGCAGATCGGCCTTGCGGGTGTCCGCATCCTCATGCAGGCGTTCGAGATGCGGTTCGTACCACAGCCGCGCCTGCCCGATCTGGCCCGGCCAGTCATTCGGCGCCTGCCGCAGGCCCACAAGCATTTGTGTGAAGGCTGTCCAGTCATCGCCGGTCTTCGGCGGCGGCGGAATTTCGGCGAGGGCAAGCAGCGGCTCTGGGTCTGTCGCAATCGCATCGAGAATGTTGCCAGCCTTTTTTGGTCCGATGCCTGGCAGCATCTGCAGCAGCCGGAAACCGGCGACGCGGTCGCGCGGGTTCTGTGCGAAGCGCAGCACGGCCAGCATGTCCTTCACATGGGCGCTGTCCAGGAATTTCAGGCCGCCGAATTTGACGAAGGGGATGTTGCGGCGGGTCAGTTCCACCTCGAGCGGGCCACTATGGCTGGAGGTTCGAAACAGCACGGCCTGCTGTTTCAGCGTCATGCCGCTCTCGCGATTGGCGAGGATCTGGTCGATGATGAAGTTCGCCTGCTCGGTCTCGTCTTTCACCGTGACGAGTTTCGGGCGCTCCAGCGACTGCCGCTCGGTCCAGAGATTCTTGGTGAAGCGCTCGCGCGCGAGATCGATGACCCCGTTGGCGGCTGCAAGGATCGGCTGCGTCGAGCGATAGTTGCGATCCAGCGTGATGATATCGGCCGCCGGGCTGAAGGAAGCCGGGAAATCGAGGATGTTGCGCACTGTCGCCGCCCGGAAGGAATAGATCGACTGCGCATCGTCACCCACCACGGTCAAGCCGCGGCCACCGGGCTTCAGCGCCATCAGCACCGATGCCTGCAACCGGTTGGTATCTTGATATTCATCGACCATCACATGGTCGAAGCGGTTGCCTATATCGTTGGCCAGAACGGGGTCGCTGACCATCTGGGCCCAGTAGAGCAGAAGATCGTCGTAATCGAGCACGTTCTGGACCTGCTTGGCCTCGACATAGGCCGCGAACAGTTCCTTGAGTTCGCTTTCCCAGTTGGCAACCCAGGGATAGTGCTGGCGCAAGATGTCCTTGAGTGGTGTCTGGGAATTCACGACACGCGAATAGATCGCAAGACAGGTGCCCTTTGTCGGAAAGCGGCTTTCAGTTTTGGAAAAACCCAGCTCGTGCCGGGAAAGATTCATCAGGTCGGCGCTGTCTTCGCGGTCGTGGATGGTGAAATCGATGTTGAGGCCGATCTGCTCAGCGTAGATGCGCAACAGCCGTGCACCAATGCCGTGAAACGTGCCGGACCACGCCAATGCATCTGTCATAATTGCCGAATTTGCCCCGAGGACCTGCTTGCATATCCGTTCGACACGGCGCGCCATCTCGGAGGCTGCGCGCCTTGAGAACGTCATCAGCAGGATACGGCGGGGATCGGCGCCATTCACGATCAGATGCGCAACACGGTGAGCCAGCGTATTGGTCTTTCCCGAGCCAGCGCCGGCGATGATCAGAAGCGGACCGGCGACATGTCCATCCACCAGTCCAACACCATGTTCCACGGCCTTGCGCTGCTGCTCGTTCAGTTTTTCCAGATAGGCAACCGCCATCCTGCACTAATCCTCGATATTTGCCCCAGGCGAAGTTGCCTGCCCGAAAACGGCGGGCGACTGAGCCTGCGCCGCCATGTCGCCTTCGTGCCGCAATGATTAGCAAAGACTCAAACAGCAAGCCAGAACAAATGCTGAACGCAAAAGCCTTGCTGCGCAAGTCCGGTTGGCGCCATCACCTGACAGCTCGATTTCCGAAGTCTCTTCCGCGAATGTTGCCTCAGGAGCGGAAGCGGATATGCTGTCGTCGCATCGCCGGAAATCGGATGAGGCAGTTGTCTCATTGGCCTGAAATGATGAGATATTTCATGTGTTCCGAGGCGCTTTTTCTGCTTTTTCCGGGAGCGTTGAACCCGATCGGGTTTAACGGTCATTACCATGGAAGAGCCTTATTCACTGGGAGGAAAAAATCATGAGACGACTTAAATTCTGCCTGATCGCTCTGGCTGCAATCACTGCCTCGACATTTGCACAGGCCGAACAGAAAGCGATGAAATCCGATGTCACCATCGCTTCTGACCTCAACTACCTGCTTTATACGCCCAAGGATTACGCCGGCTCGAACAAGACTCATCCTCTTGTCGTCTGGCTGCATGGCGGCGATCAGGGCGGCAGCGACGTCGAAAAGCTACGGTCGAGCGGCTTGCCGAAAATGATAGAGGACGGACGTGACTTTCCCTTCCTGGTGTTTTCACCGCAAAATCCGAGCGAGGAACTACTTTACCCGATCGAGCGTGTCGCCAGTGTTCTTGAGGCGGTGGTGGCCAACCACCGGGTGGACCGGGAGCGCATCTATCTGATCGGCTATAGCCGGGGAGGGTTCGGCGCATGGTCCATGGCAGAGCAGTTTCCTCAAACTTTCGCCGCGGTGGTTCCGATTGCCGGCGGCGGCATTCGGCACTACCTCAATCGAACGAACGAGAAGGCGGCTTTCTGGGCCTTTCATGGCGCAGATGACGAGGTGATCCCGCTGTCCGATACAGTGGTGCTCGTGCAACGTCTTAAGGAGCTGAAGCGCAATGTTCGGCTCACGGCGCTTGAGGACACTGACCATCAGGCGGTCGAGGGAAAGGTGCTGAACGACGAGGCGATGTGGACTTGGTTGCTTGAGCAGAAGCTTGCGGGCGAAAAAGCACCCTTGAATCCGTAAATTCGGGCCGACCGCTGTCTTTTACAGCTGACATTGCCGTTTCTGCCGCGTTTTGCCATTGCAGCGCAGGCTTGCGATAATCTGCGACCCTTTCAGCGAATGCACTTTATCGCTTGACTCCCTACGCGGAGATGGTGCTAATGCGCATTAGCTGCTAATACGTATTAGCAGGGAACGGATGCCGGAGGAGGGCATGGCGTGTCCAGTCACAGACGTCTCACGCAGAACGATATTGCCAAGCTTGCCGGCGTCAGCCAGGCAACGGTGTCTCTAGTTCTGAACGGCGCGCCGGCAGCGGTCGCGCGCATCCCGGACGAAACCCGGGAAAGGGTGCAGGCCGTCATTCGCCAGACCGGTTATGTTGCCGATCCGATTGCGCGGCGCATGGCCAAGGGGCTGAACCGGATCCTCGGCGTTTTCACCTATGAGCCAGCATTCCCGAGCGCCCAGGCTGATTTCTTTACGCCCTTCCTGCTGGGTATCGAAGAAGAGGCGCAGCAGCAGGCTTATGATCTTCTGCTGCTGACGAGCGCTGGTGTCGGCGATAACCGCAAGATTTTCTCGGAAGGCAACAGGCTTCGGATTGCGGACGGCTGTCTGGTTCTCGGCCGCGAGTTCGATCGCAAGGAACTCGCCCGGCTGGTTTCGGAAGACTATCCCTTCGTCGCGATCGGCCGCCGTGAAGATGCCGGTGGTCCGGTTCCCTATGTCGGCGGCGACTACGCTGCGGGAACGCGTCAGCTCGTCGAAGACGCCATCGCGCTGGGGCACACCAGGCTCGCCTATATCGGGCCTCATGGTCCGGCAGAATCGATTGCCGATCGCTGGCAAGGTTTCAGCGCGGCGCTCGCAGATGCGGCCACGATTGCCCTGCATATCAAGGCGGTCAACCGGCCGGCCGAGAAAATACTCGATGCCATCATTGAGAGCGGGGCCACAGTCGCCTTCTTCATAGAATTGGCCGATGCCGTGCGCGTCGAGGCGCTGGCGCGGGCGAGGGGGCTTGTCGTGCCGGACGCATTTTCGATGATCGTGCTTGGCAGCCATATCAGGGCCGCACGCAGCCCCGTGCGTTTCACCTCTTATGAAATTCCGCGCGAGGAGATGGGGCGGCAGGCAACCGCCATGCTGGTCAACCGCATCGAGACCGGCAGCGCCGGTGGGCAGATCCTTCTCAAATGTGAACCCGTCAAGGGAGAGACGTTGGGGCCGGCCCCGACCGGCTCGGCAAACAAGTCCTCAGTCAACAAAACGGATGTGACGTCGTGAAAGACATGAAAGCAGATATTCTCGTGGTCGGTGGCGGCCTTGGCGGCGTAGCGGCGGCACTGGCGGCCGCACGAGCGGGCAAACGCGTGATCATGACCGAAGAATACGACTGGATCGGCGGCCAATTGACCAGTCAGGCCGTTCCCTCGGACGAGCATACATGGGTTGAACAGTTCGGCATCACCCGGTCCTACCGGGCGCTGCGCAACGGTGTGCGGCAATATTATCGAGACCATTATCCGCTGACGGAAGGCGCGCGCGCGTGGGGCGACCTTAATCCGGGCGGCGGATGGGTGAGCCGGATCTGCGCCGAGCCGCGTGTCAGCCTCGCGGTCATGGAAAGCATGCTGATGCCCTATATTGGCGCAGGTCGCCTGACGATACTCAAGCCTTGGCGTCCCGTCGGGGCCGATGTGGACGGCGACTTGGTTCGCTCCGTGACCCTCCGCCATCGCGACAGCGGCGCTGAAATCGTCATATCCGCCGATTACGTACTCGACGCCACCGAACTTGGCGATCTGCTGCCGATGACCGGCACGGAATATGCCAAGGGTTTTGAGGCGCAGTCGGACACGGAAGAACCGAGCGCGCCAGAGCACGCTCAACCGGACAATGTGCAGGCTGTCTCAATCTGCTTTGCCATTGACCATGTCGATGGCGACCAGACGATCGACAAGCCTGAGAACTACGACTATTGGCGCTCTTACCGGCCGCATTTCTGGGGTGGTCCGCTCCTCGGCTTCACTGCGCCGCATCCGCGCACGCTGGAGCATACCACCCGCTCCTTCACGCCAAATCCCGATGATAATCCGCTGCTGGTCGATGCCGACCAGCGCAAGGGCGGCGGTGATGAGAATCTCTGGATTTTCCGGCGCATCGCGGCACGGAAAAACTTTGCGCCCGGCTTCTACCAATCGGATATCTGCCTCGTGAATTGGCCGATGATCGATTACATGGATGGCACGATCATCGATGTGGCCGAGGAAGAAAAGGCGCGCCACCTGAAGGCGGCGGCAGATCTTTCCTATTCGGTCTTTTACTGGCTGCAGACGGAAGCGCCGCGCCTTGATGGCGGGCAGGGGTTTGGCGGGCTTCGGCTGCGTGGCGATGTCACCGGCACCGACCATGGGCTTGCCATGGCGCCCTACATTCGCGAAAGCCGCCGTATCAAGCCGGTAACGCGCATTGTCGAGCAGGACCTGTCCTACACGGTTCGCGGCGAAAGAGGCGCGGTCCGCTATCGCGACAGCATCGGTATCGGCATGTACCGCATCGACCTGCATCCATCCACCGGCGGCGACAACTACATCGACGTGCCATCCTGCCCGTTTGAAATTCCGCTCGGTGCGCTGATCCCGCAGCGGGTGAGAAACCTGATCCCGGCCGGCAAGAACATCGGCACGACACATATTACTAATGGTTGCTACCGCCTGCATCCGGTCGAGTGGAACATCGGCGAAGTGGCCGGGATGCTTGCGGCGCACTGCCTGGAAAATGGCCTGACGCCGCATCAGGTGCAGGAAGACGATGACCGTCTGGAAGCCTTCCAGACGCAGCTGACCCGTCAGGGCATCGAAATACGCTGGCCTGATATCGCGGCCTATTAGGACGGCGGTTTGCTGTCTGATCGAACCCATCTTTGGAGGAGGACCGGGAATGAACAATAATTTTAAACTGAAATCCACGGCCTGTGCGCTTGCCCTGGTCGGCTCGCTTGCGTTTGCGGGCGGAGCGATTGCGCAGGATGCGGTTAATCTGCGCATGACGATCTGGAGCGCCAACGAGGCGCATCTCAAGCTCTTCAACGAGATCGCAGCCGGTTTCAAGAAGGATCATCCAAATGTCAGCGTGACTTATGAGTCCCTGCCTTTCGATACCTACACGACTGCACTCACCACACAGATCGCGGGTGGCAACGCACCTGACATGGCCTGGATTTTCGAGACGTCGGCTTATGATTTCGTCAAGTCCGGGGCGCTCTACCCGCTGACGGACACACTGAAGGCTGCGCCGGGATATAATCTTGAGGAGGTGGGTGCCGGCGCCACGGAACGCTGGTCGCAGGACGGTACGCTTTACGCCTATCCGTTTTCGACCTCGCCCTTCGCCGTCTTCGTCAATAACGATCTCATCAAGGCTGCCGGTGCCAAGACCCCTGCCGACATGATCGCTGCCGGCGAATGGACGTGGGACAACGCCATCGCAACCGCGTCGGCTGTCGCCAAGACCGGAAAGGGCGGGCTTGTCGTCCGCGATTTCAATTACCAGAGCTGGCAATACCTCACCTCCGTCTGGAATGGCTGGGGGGCTTCACCCTGGAGCGCTGACGGCACCACCTGCACCATGGCGGAAAAGCCGATGGCGGATGCCATTTCATTCATCCACGACGCCATCTTCGACAAGAAGGCCATTCCGGGCCCCGGCGAGACGGTCGATTTCTTCGCTGGCAATGCGGCGATGACGATTACGCAGATCAGCCGCGCCTCGCTTCTGCCGAAGGACAAGCCATTTGGCTGGGACCTCGTGCCTCTTCCGAAGGGCCCTGCCGGCGATTATGCGCTGATCGGCCAGGCGGGTATCGGCGTCATGCAATCAGGCAAGAATGCCGAGACCGCGGCGCAATTCGTGGCCTACATGACCAATCCGGAAAATTCCGCCAAACTCAGCCAGTTCTTCCCTTCAGCGCGCAAGTCTTTGCTGAATGCGCAGGTGCTGAAAAAGACGAACCCGCTTCTCAGCGAGGAGCAGATCGAAAAGGTTGTCATCTCCGGCATCTCGACCGGCAAGGTCATGCCCGGCCACACCGGTTTTGCGCAGATCCAGCAGATCGTGCGTTCGAACCTTGACGCCGTCTGGCGGCCGCAGGCCGATGTGGCCGGTGCGCTTCAAAAAATCTGCGGCCAGATCGGGCCGCTCTTGAAGCGCTGAGGAGAAAACCATGGCTGTCGCGCAGGATATTGCCCGAACTCAGGAGAGTCCGGCCCCGGCGTTCTGGACCATCGCGCGGCGCGACAGCCTTGCGGGCTTCCTGTTCATCGCACCGCAGCTGATCGGCATCGTCATCTTCGTTCTGATCCCGCTCGGGCTGGTGTTCTGGTATTCGCTGCATGAATGGAATGTGCTCGCCAACACCTTCACCTATACGGGTGCGCAGAACTACCGGATGTTGGTCGAGGACAGCAATCTTCGCGACGTCCTTGGCGCGACGGCGATTTTTTCGGCCGGGCTAGTCGTGTTCAACCTGTCACTGGCGCTGCTTCTGGCCGTATTGCTGAACCAGAAACTGGCTGGCATCGCGATATTCAGGACGCTGTTCTTCTCGCCGGTCGTCGTTTCGCTGGTTGCCTGGACGATCGTCTGGGGGTTCCTGTTGCAGAAAAATGGCGGCATCAACGGCATGTTGCTGATGGCCGGCATCGAAGGCCCAAACTGGCTGCGCGAGGAAACGACCGCGATGATTTCAGTCATCGTCGTGCAGGTCTTCAAGAATGTCGGGCTTAACATGATCCTGTTTCTGGCGGCACTTCAGGGTGTGCCGAAGGAACTCTACGAGGCGGCCCGCATCGACGGCGCGCCCGCCTTCAAGCAGTTTCGTCGCATTACCCTGCCGCTGATCAGTCCGACGATCCTGTTAACCTCGATCATTACGATTGTTGGCTCGCTGCAGGTTTTTGCGCAGATCGCAGTTCTGACCCAGGGGGGGCCGGGTCTCTCGACCACGGTGCTGGTCTATTACCTCTATCAGCAGGCCTTCCAGTTTCATTTCTTTGGCTACGGCTCGACGCTGTCCATCCTGCTGTTTGTGATCGTCGCCGTACTGACCTTCGCCCAGTGGCAGATGCGCAAGAGGATCGTCTTTTATGAAAGCTGACCTTTCCCCACGCATGCAGGTCGCTCTTTACGGGTTGTTGTGCGTGCTCCTGATCCCGTTCGTCTTTCCGACATGGTGGATGGTGACGTCATCGATCAAGCCGATCAGCGATATCTTCGCCTTCCCGCCGCAATTCTTCCCGCAAAACCAGGACTGGACGAGCTATTCCAAGGTCTTCGAGTTGCAGCCTTTCGTGCGGCAATACTGGAACTCCGCCTATATTGCCGCTGTGGTGACGGCAGGAACGATGATCATATCGTCCATGGCAGGCTATGCTTTTGCGCGGATCCGGTTTCCGGGCGCAAATCTCATTTTCATGGTCGTGCTGCTTGGCCTGCTCATTCCGTCGGAAGTCACGATCGTGCCGCTGTTTCAGATGTTTCTGAAGGCGGGCATGGTCAACACACACTGGCCGCTCATTCTGGTGCCGATCTTCGGTGCGCCCAGTGTTTTTGCCACCTTCGTCATGCGGCAGTTCTTCGTGACGCTGCCCGCCGAGCTCGAAGAGGCGGCGCGTGTCGATGGTCTCGGGCGCTTCAAGATATTCCGCAAGATCGCGCTGCCGCTGGCAAAACCGGCGCTGGCCTCGGTCGCGATCTTCACCTTCCTGCACTCCTGGAACCTGTTCCTTGAGCCCATCGTCTTTCTCTCCAGCGCAGAGATGTTCACGCTGCCGCAGGCGCTAACCCAATATACCGACGCCTATGGCGGACCGATGTGGAATATCCAGCTTGCCGCAGCGACGCTGACGGCGCTGCCCGTGCTCATCGTCTTCGTGATTGCCCAGAAGCAGTTCGTCGAAGGCCTCGCCCATACCGGCCTCAAGGGCTGAAGAACCGGATTTAATCGATGGCTAACGTAACCCTGTCCGACATCCGCAAAAGCTATGGCGCGGTAAAAACCATTCACGGCGTCGATCTCGATATCAGGGATGGCGAATTTGTCGTCCTCGTCGGCCCCTCCGGCTGCGGCAAGTCTACCCTGCTGCGGATGGTCGCCGGTCTCGAAACGATCACGGGTGGTGAACTCAAGATCGGCGAGCGGATCGTCAACGATCTCGATCCCAAGGACCGCGACATCGCCATGGTGTTCCAGTCATACGCTCTTTACCCGCATATGACGGTCGCAACCAATATGGGCTTTTCGCTTGAGCATCGCGGCTCAAGCAAACAGGAAATTGCCGAGAAGGTGAACTGGGCGGCGGAGATCCTTGGTCTTACCGCATTGCTCGACCGTTATCCCCGCCAGCTCTCCGGCGGTCAGCGCCAGCGTGTTGCGATGGGCCGCGCCATTGTTCGCAATCCGCAGGTGTTCCTGTTCGACGAACCCCTCTCAAACCTTGATGCCAAACTGCGCGTCGTGATGCGTGGCGAGATCAAAGCCTTGCACCAGAAACTCAGGACCACCACGATCTATGTGACGCATGACCAGGTGGAGGCGATGACGATGGCTGACAGGGTCGTCGTGCTGAACGGCGGCCGTGTCGAACAGGTCGGCACGCCGCTCGAACTTTACGACCGTCCGGCAAACCAGTTCGTTGCCGGCTTCATAGGCTCACCTTCCATAAACTTTCTGCCTGGCGTGATATCGCAAGCCGGTTTTGAAACCGGCGGTGTGGTCTTGCCATTGCCGGCCGCTGCCGCCGCTCTTGCGCGAAAAGGGGCGACTTATGGCATCCGGCCCGAGCACCTCGTCCTTGATCCCTCGGGCGTACCGGCCGAGATCCTGCTTGTCGAACCGCTGGGATCGGAAACACAGGTCACCATGACCCTGGGTGGTTCGCGGGTGCTCGGCGTTTTTCGCGAACGCATAGGCCAGGCGGTCGGCGAGGAGATAAGGATATCCCCGGCTTTGGACGGCATTCATCTGTTTTCGGACGAAAACGGCAATCGGCTGAACTGAGCCCCGGCGCGCGTTCAGACAGGTCCGGCCGCGGCGGTGCCATCTCCGCGACCGATCATCTCAAAGAAAACTGCTTTCGAACAGCTCGCCTGAATAGGCGGCATGGGTAACGCCTGCTTCAAGGTCGGCCTTGGTCAGCTCATCTACAAAAACGCCGTTCTGCATCACCAGCACGCGGTCGCACATATGGGCGATGACAGCCAGATCATGGCTGACGAGAACAAAGGTCAGATCGCGTTCTTCGCGCTGGTCGGCAAGAAGGTTGAGGATTTCGGCCTGGATGGAAACGTCGAGCGCGGATGTCGGCTCGTCGAGCAGCAGGATAGGTGGTTCGAGGATCAGCGCGCGGGCGATTGCCACGCGCTGGCGCTGACCGCCGGAAAGTTCATGCGGGAAGCGCTCGGCAAAATGCGCAGGCAAGCCAACCTGTTGCAGGGCGGCGGGAACCTTCGACCAGCCGTCGCCAAGCCCCATGGCGCGGATGGGCTCGGCCAGAGCCCGACCGATGCGGTGGCGAGGATGCAGTGAACCGTAGGGATCCTGAAACACCATCTGGGCCAGTTTCAGTTCGTCGCGGCTGCGGGTCTTGCCGACTGGTTTTCCATTAAAGCTTATCGAGCCGGTCCAGCCACCCTCCAGACCTGCCAGCGAGCGAAGCAGGGTCGATTTTCCGCAGCCGCTTTCGCCGACGATTCCGAGGGTTTCGCCTTTGTTGACCGTAAGGCTGACGCCGCGCACGACGTGGTTTCGTTTTTCCTTGGCGCCGTAGACGACGTCGAGCTTGTCTACCGTGATCACCGCATCACCTCCGCATCGATTGCCTGACGATCCAACACCTTGAGGCGCCTGACCGGATTGCGGGGATCGGGCATGGCCGCGATCAGGCCGCGCGTATAGGGATGCTGCGCATCTTCAAGCTTCGTCAGCGTTTCCACCACGCGCCCGCCATACATGACCAGCACGCGTTCGCAGAAGGCCGCCACCATGCGGATGTCGTGGCTGATGAGGATCAGGCCCGAATTGTTCTCGCGCACCATCTCATCCAGAAGCAGAAGTACATCCTTGCGCACGCTGACATCGAGGGCCGAGGTCGGTTCGTCGGCGATGACAAGCTTCGGCTTGGCGAGCAGCATCATGGCGATCATCACCCGCTGCCCCATGCCGCCCGATATCTGGTGCGGATAAAGCGCCATGACGCGGTCGGGATCGTTGATACGCACACGCAGCAGCATGTCGCGCGCAGCAGCCCTTGCCGCCTGGCCGGTAAGCGCCAGATGCAGTTCGGCGGCTTCCGCCACCTGTTTGCCGATGGGTAGCACCGGGTTCAGCGAATAACGCGGGTCCTGCATGATCAGCGCCATCTCGCTGCCACGGATCGCGCCCATCTGCCGTTCGGTTTTTGTGAGCAGCGGTTCGCCGAGAAAATCCATTTTCTCCGCCGTCACCGTCGCGCTCTTTGGCAAAAGGCGCATCGCGGCCCGGCCGGTGGTGGATTTGCCGGAACCGGATTCACCGACGATACCGACCCTTTCGCGGCCGACGTCGAAATTGACGTTGGAAACGGCGGAAATGGCATTGCGCCCAAAACGGACATTGAGGTCGCGTACCGAGAGTATGGGAGTGCTGTCAGGAACGGGCATGACGCGGATCCAGAAGGTCGCGCAGCGTATCGCCGGCGATGTTGAAGGCAAGGCTCGTCAGCAGGATGGCGATGCCGGGCATGACGGCGACCCACCAGTAATCGAGCATGAATTTGCGGCCGCTGGAGATCATCGCACCCCATTCAGGCAGCGGCGGCTGCGCCCCAAGGCCGAGAAAGCCGAGCGAAGCAGCCGTCAGGATGATGCCCGCCATGTTCAGCGTGAGGCGAACGATGACCGAGGGAATACACATCGGCGCGATATAGAGAAACAGGATGCGCAGCGGCGAGGCACCGTAGAGGCGGGCGGCGGCCACATAATCGGTGTTTCGCACCACCAGTGCTTCCGCGCGAGCGAGACGCGCAATCGGTGGCCACGCCGTCAGCGAGATCGCGATGATCGCTGTTCCGAGACCGGCTCCCATCGCAGCTGCAAAGGCAAGTGCGAGCACGAGCGAGGGGAAGGAGAGGACGATATCGGTCGCGCGCATTAAGATGGCATCGGTGCGCCCGCCGAAGAAACCGGCCATGACGCCAATCGCAAGGCCGATCGGACCAACGATGACCGAGACCGACAGGACGGTCTGGATGGTGATGCGGGTGCCGTAGACGAGCCGGCTGAAAATATCGCGGCCAAATTCGTCGGTTCCTGCCAGATGCGCCCAGCTTGGCGGCTGAAGCGCGTTTTCGAGCGCCTGGCGGGCAGGATCGTAAGGCGCAATCAGCGGAGCGAAAATGGCGACCAGAACCAGAACCGCCAGAATGGCGAAGCCGAACATCCCAAGTGGCTCGTCTGCGAGCTTTCTAAGTGTCCGCACGGTTGTGGTCGACAGGCGCGACAGGGCGCCGGGGCGATCAACTGTATTGTTTTGCGCGATATCGGTCATCGTGCGGCCTCCCGTGTGCGGGGATCAAGCGTAGTGTAGGCCAGATCGGCGAGGAAGTTGAGCAACATGAATATGAAGCCGATGACGATCGTGGCGGCGAGGATTGCATTCATGTCGCCGATGAGCAGCGCATTGGTCATATATTGGCCGATGCCCGGCCAAGAAAAGACGATCTCGGTGACCACGGCGCCTTCCAGCAGATTGCCGTAGGAAATTGCCAGAACGGTGATGAGCTGCACGGCGATATTGGGCAGTACATGGCGTGTTATGGTGCGTGCGGGGCTGACACCTTTGGCCCGCGCCGCGATGACATAGTCCTGGCTCAGCTGTTCGAGGGTGAAGGCCCTGGTCATGCGGGTGATATAGGCCATGGCCATATAGGCAAGGATTACGGCCGGCAGGATGATGTGTCCGAGCGCGTTCCAGAAGATTTCCGTCTCGCCCGCAAGCAGGCTGTCGACCAGCATCAGGCCGGTTCTGGGCTCCACAAGGCCCTCGTAGAACACGTCCACCCGGCCGGGTCCTCCGACCAGATTGAGACCGGCATAAAAAATGACGAGCCCGACAATGCCGAACCAGAAGACAGGTATCGAATGTCCAATTAGCGCAAAGACACGCGCGAACTTGTCGATGAACGTATCTCGAAACAGAGCTGCTGCAAGACCGAGGGGAACGCCGATGATCGTCGAGATGATGATCGCCAGGGTCGCGAGTTCGAAGGTTGCGGGGAAGGCCTGCGCCAGATCGCGCGTCACGGGATTGCCCGTCAGGATCGCGATACCGAAATCTCCATGCAGCAGCCCACGCAAATAAATGAAGAACTGCTGATAAAGTGGCAGATCAAGGCCAAGCCGCGCCCTCATGGCCTCATAGGCCTTTGGATCGGCAAGCTCGCCGACGATTGCTCCGACCGGATCGGTCGGCATCACACGGCCTATGATGAAGGTGATGCAGAGCAGGATGAAGAGGCTGACGATCAGTTGCAGAAAACGATGTCCAAGCCCGCGCAGTGAAATCTCCGTCATAGCTGGCCGCACTTTCTTGAGAGAAATCCGTCAGCGGCCGGCCCTTTGCCCGCTGCTCGCCGCAGACGCGCAATTCTCTTTTGTAAAAACTCTTGATGGTACTTCATCCCAACCCCTCCCTGAGTTAACATGAAAACATATGACGTGCCGCAATGTCATAATATGAGTAACGAAGGGATTCGTATTCTGCAAGAGGGAAGACTGGCATGATTGGCGACAAAGCGAGGCCGCGGGAGAGGCGGGCGCAACAGATCATCGATAATCTCAGCGCAGAAATTCGCAGTGGAAAACTGAAAAATGGCGACCAGCTTCCCACGGAGCCGGAATTGGAACGCGCTTATGGCGTGAGCCGGACGGTGGTCCGCGAAGCGATTGCCGATTTGCGTTCTGCCGGTTACGTCGTCTCTATTCAGGGCAAGGGGGTTTTTGTCAGCAGTGACAGTGAGTGGGCCGGCGTGAAACTAACGCAGTCTGAAGTTGGCACCATTGCCGAGACGCTGGAAATGCTGGAGTTCCGCCTGGCAACGGAAGGGGAGGCGGCGGCGATCGCAGCCTATCGCCGGACGGCCCAGCAGGAAGCGGCAATCTCGGCGGCGCACAGGAAAATGGCTCGTGCCATCGACGCTGGCGAATCGACCGTCGATGCGGATTACGAATTCCATTCGGCCATCGCGACCGCAACCAATAACCGCTTCTATCTGGAGGCATTGCGCCAGTTCGGTTCACGCTCGATACCGCGTGGGCAGTTCCCAACGCTGCCTGAAACTGGCGACGCGAATTATCTTCGCAAAGTCCAGGCCGAGCACGAGGCAATCCTGCGCGCCATCGTCGAGCAGGATCCCGATGCGGCCCGAAAAGCCATGCGTGAACACATGCTGGCAAGCCAGCGGCGATACAGGCTGCTCGCGGAGGCGCAATAGCATCTCGACACTCATCTTATTTCATGCGATGTCATATGATGACTTGCATGGAGAGAGGAGAGAATCGATGTATGTCGGCACCCAGGTTGCTGCGCGCGACGACGAGGATTACAAGGTCTGGGCGCAGCTCGGCGTCAAAAACATCAGCGCGGATCCGCCCGGAGCACCCGCGAGCTGGACTTTCGAGGATTTCGAGCGCCACCGTGACAAGGTCGAAAGCTTTGGCCTTGTCCTCGATATGGTGCAACTGCCGTTGCCGTCCCGGCCTATCGAGCAGGCGTCATATCCCGATATTCTGCTTGCCGGCCCGGATCGCGACCGGCAGATCGATGCCGTCTGCGCGATGATCGAAAATATCGCGAGGGCCGGAATTCCTGCCGCGAAATACAATCTCAACCTCATTGGCATCCCGCGCACGGAGATGGAGCGCGGCCGTGGCGGTTCGCTCAACGAGGCATGGCGCTGGGACAAGGCGGACCATGATGCCGCACCGGGCCTCGCCGGCGTTCTGTCCGAAGACGAGAACTGGGAACGCATCGACTACTTCCTCGAACGCGTCGTGCCGGTTGCTGAAAGCAACAGGGTGCGTCTCGCCTGCCACCCCCATGATCCCTATACACCGCCGGGCTACAGGGGCGTCACCCGTGTGCTCGGCACAGTCGATGGGCTGAAAAAGTTCGTGCAGATGCGTGAAAACCCCTATCACGGGCTGAATTTCTGCCAAGGGTCCATCGGCGAGATGCTCGACAATCCGCGCGAGGAGATCGACGACATCATCCGCTGGTTCGGCAGCCGCGACAAGATTTTCAACGTCCACTTCCGCAACATCAGCGGCGGGAAATTGTCTTTCATGGAGACTTTCCCCGATGAGGGGGACATGGACATGGTGCGCTCGCTGAAACTCTATCACGAACTCGGTTATCGCTACATGATCATGCCGGACCATGTGCCGACGATTGCCGGACGCGATCCCGTCGGCGTCGCTTTCGCCTTCTGCTACGGCTACATCGCAGCCTTGATCGAAGCACTTGATAACAAACATCTTTGACCGTTTTGGCCCGCGACGCCCCGCTGCGTCGCGGCTTTTCCCGAACATCAATTACCGATCTGTAGGAGGAGCAGGTATGAAAAAAACATTGATCCGTCTCGCATTCACCACCATTCTTGGCGCTATGCTCGTGCAGGGATCGCCCGTCGCGGCCAAAACCCCCAACGACCAGCTGGTTATCGGCACGTCACTGGCCCAGGTGCTGTCACTCGACCCCCATCAGGCCACCGAAGCAAAAGCCAACGAAATCATGGCAAATCTTTATGATCGCCTGATCTCGGTGGACGGTTCCGGCAAGGTTTCACCGCAGCTCGCCGAGCGCTGGGAAACGGATGAGAAAGGCATCACCTTCCATCTTCGCGAGGCGAATTTCGCCTCCGGTAACCCGGTGACCTCGGCCGATGTGGTTTATTCGCTCAGCCGCCTTCTGAAGATGAACCAGGCGGCCGCAGCGAACCTCAAGCGCGTGGGCTACAATGCCGACAACATCGACAAGCTGGTCAGTGCTCCGGATGAAAAAACGGTTCGTGTCGATCTTTCAGGTGAAACGACGTCGGAATTGCTGCTCTATCGCCTCGCCATGGTCATTGCCAGCGTGGTGGACAGCAAGGAACTGAAGTCCCACGAGGTCAATGATGACTGGGGGAATGCATGGCTGAGAACAAATTCGGCCGGTTCCGGCCCTTTCACCCTTAACCGCTGGTCGCCGAATGAGATCATCATTCTGGAGGCGAATAAGGACTATGTGGCCGGCAGCCCCAAAATGCGCCGCGTCATCGTGCGGCATGTGCCGGAAAGCCAGGTTGAACGCCTGATGCTGGAGCGCGGCGATATTGACATCGCCAGCGCGCTGACGGCTGCGGATCTCGCGATCTTCAACAACAAGGAAGGTTTCCAGATTCAGCGTGTGCCGACGGGCGGTTTTTACGTCCTGTCCATGAATGCCGGCAAGGAGCCCCTGTCCAACCCCAAGGTCCGCGAAGCGATCGCCTACGGCATCGACTACAAGGGCATGGAAAAAACCATCATGGGTCCCTACGGCCGGGCGCGCACGGTGCCCGTGCCGGAAAACTTCGAATATGCCATTCCGAGCCCGGATTGGAAGCTCGACGTGGAGAAGGGAAAAGCACTCCTCAAGGAGGCCGGCTACGAGAACGGTTTCGCGCTCAATCTGAAGACGATCGCGCAGACGCCGCGCATCGATCTCGCCACTGCCATTCAGGCCACGCTCAGCCAGATTGGTATCAAGGTCAATATCCAGCAAGGTAACGGCTCGGACGTGATTGCCGCGCACCGCGCGCGGGATTTTGATCTGCTCATCCCGCAGACCGGAGCCTACATGCCGAACGTTCTGGGCTCGATGGAACAGTTCTCCAGCAATCCGGACAACTCGCTTGCCGCCAACAACGCCGGCAATTTTGTCTGGCGCTCGGCCTGGGATATTCCGGAACTGACCGCACTCACGGCAAAGGCGTCACTCGAGCCCGATGCCAAGAAGCGCGGAGAAATCTACACCCAGATGCAGGAGATGTTCGTCGCGCAGAAGCCGGCGGTGCTGCCGATGTTCGAAAGATTTGAGCCGATCGTGCTGAATACGCGCGTCAAGGATTATGTAGGCCATCCCAGCCAGACGACCCGGCTTGAAAACGTCACGAAGGACTGAACAACATCAGCAGGCTCTAAAACAATCGACGGGCGGCTTGACCGCCCGTTTATTCATGGATGGCCTCAGGAGCATTCCTGCACCTGCACTGAGCTCTTCCTAAACTTTGCGGTCCCTACAAGCAGGCCGGGAAAGAGTTTACAACTTTATCCCGTAATTTCAGGGGGTTTTCTCGAGAAGTTGATCGGTTTAGACCGACCGACAGCAATCTTCTCCACCGGGTGAGAGTCGCAGGCTCTGCCCGTCTACTCCCAAGAAATGCGTTGTCGACCATGAACCTTGCACAAATAAAACTTCCGTCGCGGCCTTTGACGCTGAAGCGTGGCGCCATTTCGGTGCCTGCCGCCTATTATTTCTCCGTTCCGGTGCTTGTAGCGATCCTCGTCGTGATGCTTGTTGCAGAAGGGCCGGGGGTCATGCGCGATTATCGGATCAGCAAGGACCCACTTGAAATCGAGAACGGCGATATCAGCGGCAGCTGCAAGACTAGAAAGGCGATTTTCACGACATGCAAGGCAGACCTTTCCTATAGCTACGAAGGCGTAAGCTACAAAAAGGATGTCGAGGTCATGTTTGTCGACGTCCATTCTGGCGATTATGAAACCGGCCTGGTCATTTCAGCGAAAAATCCGGATCTTGCGACGATTTCTCTCGGCCTCGATATGCTCTGGAACCGCATCATCACGCTCGGCGTGTTTGTCGCCCTGCTTGGGTTCGGCAGCCTGGCGATGCTAGTTACCCTGATCCGCGTTCTGCGTGTCCGCCTTGGGCTCAGGCGTCCGGCGCCGTTGACTGCTATCCCGGTCGCACTGACGGCCGTCGCGGAAAAACGCAGCCGTCTCTTCGTCACTTTTTCGGATACGGTCAGGGAGGCGAAGACCAAGCGCCAGTCCTTTGCCTATCTTGAGCGGGGCCGCATTCCCGTCGTCATCGACCATACAGGCAAGCACGATGTGGCGCTCGCAGTTCTGCAGGGCAATAGCCCGCTGCCTGTCCTGCTCGATGATCAACTGACGCAGATCGAAATGACGGACGCGGAAAGGGCGGAGGCTCTCTCGTCGCTTTCTCCTGTCGTCGGAACTGAAACTCAGGAAGCTGCAGCAGCCCAGGCTGCGGCGACAAGGAAGGGGCCGGGGCTGGCGCGCAGGCTGCTCACCTTCGTCGCCATCGTAGCCGTGATCTTCGTTGCGGTGATGGGCTACTGGCTATGGTACGTCACCAGCGCCCCATCGCAATTCACCTCGCCCGGCATGGATATCAACAACATGCTGCCGACTGCACTCAACGAATGGGGCTGCGCCCGGCTGCAGGAGCGTTTCGGCGATGGGCCGGCACCTTTCGGCTGCGCGGCGGCCGACTATCAAAGCTGGAAATAAGAATATCAGCTCCATCATTTGAGACCCGCCCGCCGAAAACACATCGTTTCGACGGGCGGGGGTCAGCGCGATTTTTCGACGCGAAAAAATATTGAAACAATTATCGATGGTTGTATTAGAGATTTATAAATAAAGCACTCCCATAGTGCCACCGTGAGCGGTTCTTCAGAGGCTGGGAGAGTGCATCATGTTCACGGTATTGGAATGCGTTGCTGTCCAGCACGATCATTTGGTCGTTCTGCTTTCTGCAATAATCTGCCTGCTCGGCATGTTTGCTTTTTTCCACCTTCTCTTGCGCGCTGAGGAAAGTTCGGCTGGCCGTAAGCCCTATTGGGAGGTGGTTGCCGCCTTCGCCGGGGGCTTGAGTGTCTGGGCCACGCACTTTGTTGCCATGCTTGCTTACAAGGGTGCGGTTCCGATCGGTTATGACTTCGCCTTCACAGCGCTGTCGGCCGCTCTCGCCGTTATTGGTTTCTGGCTGGCGCTCATGATACGAGTTACGGCTCGCTACCGCGCCGCGGTTATCGGTACGCTGATTACGCTTTCGGTTGCGATCATGCATTTCGTCGGCATGGCCGGCATGGATGTCGCGGCGACGATAAGCTATCGATGGGGGGCGGTGCTCGGTGGTTTTGTGGTCGCCTGGGCTGTGTTTGTTCTCGCCTTTCACTGCTTCCATCGTCTCTCCTCCTGGAAACGTATTGCCGCGCCGGCGAGTGCGGCCATCTTCGGCATCTGCGCTTTGCATTTTACCGCTATGTCGGCCACAGTGCTGATACCAGATCCGTCCGTTGCAGGTCCGGATCCCGACAACGTGGCCAGACTGATCATGATCGCAGCTATATCAGGCGTCACGTTCCTCATCCTCGCCACCACAGCAATTGCGGCACTCGTTGATCGTTACCTTGTCGATCTCAAGGGGCTGGTCGACGCGACACTCGATGGTCTTGCCGTCGTCCGCGATGGGCGTATCGTCGAGTTGAACACGCGGTTTGCAGGGCTCCTTGGGCGGGACGAAGCATCACTGGTGAGTCGCAACCCTGACGATTTGTTCAAGGCGGTGGATGGAGAGCCAGCCTATCTGCCGCGCGATGTGCCCGTGGAAGCGATCCGTGAAAGGGGCGGGCAGACGCAGGTGTTTGAATTGAGCGTGCGTACGATCGAATATCGCGGCCACCCTTGTGAAGTCATGGCCATTCGCGACCTGACGGAAAAGCGGCAGGCGCAACGTGAGATCGAATATCTCGCGCGCCACGACGTTCTGACCGGTCTTGCGAACCGCACCATGTTCCAGACCCGCCTTCACCAGCAGATCGAGAATTGCAGCCAGGAGGATGAGTTCGCATTGCTTGCGCTCGATCTCGACCGGTTCAAGGCCGTCAATGATATATTCGGCCATGCCGAAGGCGACCGCGTTCTCAAGAAGGTTGCCGCCATTCTCGATGAATGCGCAAGGCCAGGCGACGTGGTTGCCCGGCTCGGCGGCGATGAGTTCGTGATCCTGACGGCCCGGCAGACCAGAGCGGAGGAGGCGCGTCTGCTGGCCGAGACGGTCCTCGGCATGTTCGCGGTGAAGATGAATGTCGCCAGCGATCCGACGGCGGTCGGCGTCAGCATCGGCATTGCCGTGTTTCCTCGGGATGGACACGATCAGGAGAGCATCATGCATGCCGCTGATCTCGCGCTTTACCGCGCCAAGATGGGCGGGCGAGGCATCTTGTCGTTCTACGATCCCGTCATGGATCAGGAAGCGCGCGAGCGCCGCCAACTCGAAACGGATTTGCGCCTTGCCATCAACAGAGACGAGCTGGTGCTGAATTATCAGCCGGTCCTGTCAGTCGAATGTGGCCAGGTCGTCGGGTATGAGGCGTTGGTGCGCTGGCAGCACCCGACACGCGGGGCCGTGCCACCGGATGTCTTTATTCCGATTGCGGAAGAGAGCGGCATCATCATCTCGCTTGGCGAATGGGTCCTGCGTGAGGCCTGCCGTCAGGCAGCCGGGTGGGCGCCGCATTTGAAGGTCGCGGTCAACGTGTCGCCGCTGCAGTTTTCGCTCGCCAATCTCGGCCATGTCGTCTGCACGGTGCTGATGCAGACCGGGCTTTCACCAAACAGGTTGGAGCTGGAGATTACCGAAGCGGCATTGCTGAAAGACCGCAAAACGACGCTGATCATCCTCAATCAGTTGAAAGCGCTCGGCGTGGCCATCGTCATGGATGACTTTGGCACCGGTTACTCGTCGCTCAGCAACCTGCAGAGCTTCCCCTTCGACAAGATCAAGATCGACCGCAGTTTCATCGCCGCAATGAGCGACGATGACAACGCCCGCGCGATCGTTCGCGCCGTTATTGGCCTTGGCCGCAGCCTTGATCTGCCGGTAACGGCAGAGGGGATTGAAACGGACGCGCAATATCGCATGGTCGTCGATGAGGGCTGCGCGCAGGCCCAGGGTTATCTTTTCGGAAAGCCGGATGTGGCCCCGACCCAGGTTGTCAAAAGCACCACACGCAAGCAACAATCCGTTTAATGGAGATGACGGCGGCGATAGGAAGCCGTCGTCACCCCGCTGTCGATATTCTTTGGAACGAGAGCGAAGTCAGATCGTTAGGGTGGCGTGTGGCGCGTTGATGTTGCGGTTGCCCAAGCGCAAGCGATGATCAGCCTGGCGGGTTATTTTATCCCGTCCCCAGCGCGCCTCGGAAGAACCTCTATCGATGGGAGAGACCGAGATGACAGACCGCCTCGAGCCGCAGGACCCGCGCAGCCAGTATCCGCGCCCACCCTTTTCGACACCCACCCAGGAAATGCCGGGTCTCGTCACGAACATGACGCCGTTTCCAGATCACGGCGAAAAAACTTACAAAGGCACAGGCAAGCTGACGGGGCGCAAGGCTTTGATCACCGGCGGCGACTCCGGGATTGGTCGTGCCGTCGCCATCGCCTTTGCGAGAGAGGGCGCTGACGTCGCGATATCCTACCTGCCGGAAGAAGAGTCCGATGCAGAAGAAGTCGTCGCCCTCATCGAGGCGGAAGGCCGCATGGCGGTCGCGCTTCCCGGCGACATCACCGACGAGGCTTGGTGCCGTGAACTCGTAGAGAAAGCAGTCGGTGATCTTGGCGGCCTCGATATTTTGGTGATCAACGCCGCAAGGCAGCAGTTTCGTGAAGATATCGCAGAGCTTTCCACCGACGATTTCGACCGCACCATGAAGACCAACCTTTATGCGTTGCACTGGATTGCGCAGGCGGCGACCCCCCATCTCAAGCCTGGCTCCTCCGTCATCACCACCGCTTCCATTCAGGCCTATGAACCCTCCGCGATCCTGCTGGACTACGCGACCACCAAAGCCGGCATCGTTGCTTACACGAAGGCGCTCGCCAAACAGCTGATCGAGAAGGGTGTGCGCGCCAACGCCGTTGCTCCCGGCCCGTTCTGGACCGTGCTTCAGCCGAGCGGCGGTCAGCCGGACGAGAAGGTGGAAAATTTCGGCAAGGACAGCGATTTTGGCCGGCCGGGACAACCGGTGGAATTGGCGCCGGTTTACGTTCTGCTCGCCTCGCAGGATGCAAGCTTTATCAATGGTGAGGTTTATGGCGTGACCGGCGGCAGGGGAATTGCCTGAGGCAGTCCCGCGCAGTCGTTAGATGACCTTTGAGGGTGTCGACATGAAACGGCAGGCAGAACGTTCAGACAGGGCCCTGAAAAGCTTTGATGTCCGCGACCGGTTGATACTGGCGCTTTATGAGCAGCTGAAAGCCGAGCGGCAGACGCGTGAGGCTATGGAGTGGGTCATTCGCAATGGCGGGCTCTCGCCAGAGGTGCTCGAAGCCATGGCATCTGATCCGGTGCCGGTCCTGTCGGAAGCGGATCTGCCTGCTATCGAACGCATTCTGGCCGGGGATCGGCGCCGGGAGGCGTCGGCCCACAGCCGGGAGGAGGAACGGCGGACATGAACCGTAGAGCCAGCTGGAGGGGACATATTTCCTTCGCCGATTTCAATTGTGAGGTCGGACTTTATTCCGCGCTGACCTCTGCCGAGAAAATTGCCTTCAATATCGTCAACCGCAAGACCGGCCACCGCGTCGAGAGACAATATGTCGATAGCGATACGGGTGAGCCGGTTCTTCGCGACGATCAGGTCAAAGGGTACGAGCTCGACAATGGTGATCACATCATTATCGAGGGAGACGAAATCGCAAAGTTGATGCCGGAGAGCGACAAGGTCATCCGCATCAAACACTTCCTCCCCTGTGACGAGATCGACAAGCTCTATTTCGACAAGTCCTACTATTTGGCTCCAAGCGGCGAGGGCGGTGAGGAAGCGCTGACGCTTCTTGCAAAAGCAATGGACGACGAAAAGGTGGCGGCGCTCGGTGAAGCAGTGCTTTTCCGCCGCAATCGCGTGCTGCTCATCCGGCCCAGCGGCAAGGCACTCGTCGCGACGACGCTGAATTTCAGTTACGAGGTTCGTTCCGAAACGTCTGTTTTCAAATCCATCCCTGATATCGAATTCGATGATGAGATGCTCGAACTCGCCAGCCACATCATCGAAAAGCGCGCTGGAGCCTTCGATCCCGCTGACTATAGCGACCGGTATAACGATGCGCTGGCGGAGCTAGTGAAAGCCAAGATCGAAGGCCGCAAGATCGAAAAGCCGCCACAGCGCAAGGAAGACAACATTATCGATCTCAAAGAGGCGTTGCGTCGTAGCGCCGGTGAAGAGAAGGGCAGCAGGAAAAAAACGACATCGGGAAGCCGTAAGACTTCCCGGAAAGCGAGCTGATCCATGGGGTTGCAGACTTATAACGCCAAACGCAGTTTTGATAAGACACCGGAGCCGAAAGGCACTGAGGCGGAGAAGCAAGGTTCAAGCTTCGTGGTGCAGAAGCACGACGCCCGCCGTTTGCACTATGATTTTCGCCTGGAAATGGATGGTGTGCTGAAGAGCTGGGCGGTAACGCGCGGCCCGAGCCTCGATCCCGAAGACAAACGGCTTGCCGTGCATGTGGAGGACCATCCTCTCAGCTATGGCGACTTCGAAGGCGTCATCCCGAAGGGTCAATATGGCGGCGGCACAGTTATCGTGTGGGACCGTGGCGTGTGGCAGCCGATCGGTGATGCGCGCAAAGGCTACCGCAAGGGCCATCTGGAATTCGAACTTGAAGGCGAGAAGCTGAAAGGCCGCTGGCATCTTGTGCGGATGCACGGAAAGCCGGGGGAAAGCCGCGAGAACTGGCTGCTCATCAAAGGTGATGATGCGGAGGCCAGACATAATGGCGGTGCAGATATTCTGGAGGAACGACCGGACTCGGTAAAGACCGGGCGAAGCGTCGAGGAGGTTGCGGCCAAGCCAAAAGATACCTGGAATTCCAAGCCGGTTTCAAAAAAGGCGGTCGGATCGACCTCGGGAAAAAAACAGGCGCACGCGCTGCCCAAAGGCGCGCGCAAACAGGCGTTGCCGGCCTTCGTGCAGCCAGCGCTCGCAACGCTGAAGCCAAAGCCGCCTGCGGGAGACCGGTGGCTGCACGAAATCAAATTTGATGGCTACCGCCTGCAGGCCCGCCTCGATCATGGCGAACTTCAATTCCTGACCCGCAGCGGCCTGGACTGGACGGAGAAGTTTGGTGATGCGGTTGCGGCGGCGTTCAAGGCGCTGCCGGCTGAAACGGCCCTGATCGATGGCGAAATCGTCGTAGAGCGCGACAGTGGCGCTTCCGACTTTTCCGCCTTGCAACAGGATCTGAGTGAAGGCCGCAGCGATCGCTTCGTCTTTTATGCCTTCGACCTGTTGTATCTGGATGGCAGCGATCTGCGCGGTGCCACCCTCATTGAGCGAAAAGCCCTGCTCGAAAAACTGCTGCCGGCCGGCGACCCCCATCTCCGCTACAGCCAGCATTTCGAAGAGAGCGGCGGGCTCGTTCTCGACCACGCGTGCAGGCTCAGCCTCGAGGGGGTTATCTCCAAGGTCAAGACGAGCAAGTATGTGTCGGGCCGGAAGGGCGAGTGGGTAAAATCTAAATGCTCGATGCGGCAGGAATTCGTCATAGGCGGTTATACTGTGTCGTCCACGTCAGACCAGGCAATCGGATCGCTCGCCCTTGGCGTCTATGAAGATGGCAAATTGCGGCATGTCGGTCGTGTCGGCACGGGTTATACGGTCGAAATGGCCGAGATGCTGTTCGGGCGGCTGAAGCCGCTTCAGCAAAAGGAGAGCCCCTTCGGCGAAAAGCTCACCGCGCTCGCCCGGCGCGATCTTCATTTTGTGAAGCCTGAACTGGTGGCCGAGGTGGAGTTTCGCGCTTGGTCAGGCGATGGAAATCTGCGTCACGCCTCGTTCCGAGGCCTGCGCGAAGACAAGCCCGCAGGAGAAATCGAGCGCGAGGAGAAAGCCGTGTCCGATACCAAGGCGCCGCAATCGTCGGTCAAGTTCACCCATCCGGACCGGCTTTATTGGCCGGATGACGGCGTAACGAAGGAGGGGCTCGCCGATTATTACGCGCGGGTCTGGCGGTATATCGCACCGTTTGTCGTCGATCGACCGCTGGCGCTGCTGCGTTGCCCAGAGGGTATCGGGGGCCAGCGCTTTTTCCAGAAACATGCCTGGCGTGGCATCAATAAAGCCATCGAGCAGATCAAGGACCCCAAGGATAAAGGCGGTGAACCTCTGATCCGCATCACTGATTTCGATGGCATGATGGCGCTCGTGCAATCGGCGGCGCTCGAAATCCATCCCTGGGGGGCGACAACTGCCAACTGGGAAAAGCCCGATATGATCACCATGGACATCGACCCAGCCGAAGATGTCACGTGGGAAGAGGTGATCGCGGCGGCGCGCGAGCTGAAGCGGCGTTTCGAGGAAGCGGGTCTGGCCGCCTTCGTCAAAACCTCCGGTGGGAAGGGCCTTCATGTCGTCGCACCTTTGAAGCCGCAGGCGGGCTGGACGCCGGTCAAGGCCTTCGCCAAGGCCATGGCGGTGGAGATGTCGAAGGCCGAGCCGGATAAATATCTTGCCGTGGCCACGAAAGCGAAACGCAAGGGTCGCATTTTTATCGACTATCTCCGAAACGGCAGGGGCAACACGGCTGTGGCAGCTTATTCGACGCGGGCGCGCCCGGGCGCTGCGGTCTCGACGCCGCTGGAATGGTCGGAACTGACCGCCGACATAGGGCCCGCCTATTTTACCGTCAACAACATCGGCGCGCGCCTGTCGAAGTTGAAGAAAGACCCCTGGGATGGCTTCTTCGCCGCTGCCGCACCGCTGCCAAAGAAAGGCCGCTAAGCGCTAATGACTGTCTCGCTATGCAGAGCCGGACAGACTTCAGCCTCGCTTTTCGGCGGCGATGCTTTTCTTCAGCGCATCCATGATGTTGATGACATTGCCGCCGGTCTTAGGCTTGCTGCTGCTCTTCTTTTTCGAGGAGGAGACCTCGTCGCCCTTTGACTTCAAAAGAGATTTGATCTTCTTCTGAATAGGGTCCTGCACGAGGGTGGGCTTCCAGCCGGTCACCTGTTTGCCGATGCGTTTTTCCATCGTCTGCAGCAATGGCTTTTCGATCTTCATCTTTGGTTCCAGCGCATCGATGCTGTCTCTGACCTCCTCGCCGTAATGCAGGGTCCAGAGAATAATGCCCTTTCCCGATGGCTCAAGGAGCACGGCTCTTTCACGGCGGTAAATAACGAGCCGTGCTATGCCGTAAACGTCGTTCGCCTTCATCGCTTCACGGATGACGCTGAAGGCTTCAGTGCCGATTTTATCTTCCGGGCGCAGAAAATGAGGTCGGTCGTACCATATCCAGTCGATCGATCCCTTGGGAACGAAGGTCTTGATATCGATGGTGCGGGTGCTTTCCAGCGCCACGGCGTCGATTTCGTCGTCTTCCAGCAGAACGTAATCGTCCTCGCCGCGGGGAAAACCCTTCACCTGGTTTTTGGCGGCGACCGGCTTGTGAGTGACGCTATCGACATAGCGGCTTTCGATGCGGTTGCCGGTTTTTCGGTTGAGAACGTGGAACCGAACCTTATTGCTTTCCGTCGTTGCCGGTGTCAGCGAAACCGATGCGGTGACCAGCGACAGTTTGAGATAACCCTTCCAGAAAACCTGCCGCGCCATGATGGAAATCCGCCTGTTTTTTTGAACTCCCGGATCAAACAGCCTCGATAAGCTTTTGTTCCAGGAGCCCCTTCCAAGCTTGTCGCATGTCAGCTGAAGAGCGAGGTCAGTCCATAAACCGAAGCCGAGATCAGTGCCGCCGCCGGCATGGTGACGACCCAGGCGATGACGATATTGCCTGCAAGCCCCCAGCGCACCGCCGAGACACGGCGGGCCGCACCCACGCCGACGATCGCGCCGGTGATGGTGTGGGTGGTGGAAACGGGGATACCGAGCCAGGTGGCGCCGAACAGGGTCAGCGCACCGCCGGTTTCGGCACAGAACCCCTGCATCGGGTTGAGCCGGGTGATCTTCGATCCCATCGTATGCACGATGCGCCAACCGCCGAACAGTGTGCCAAGCGCCATGGCAGACTGGCAGGAGATCACCACCCAGAACGGAACATAGAAGCTTTCGCCAAGATGCCCCTGGCTGAAAAGCAGCACGGCGATGATGCCCATGGTTTTCTGGGCATCATTGCCGCCGTGGCCCAGCGAGTAAAGCGAGGCGGAAATGAACTGCATCACGCGGAAGGTTCGGTCGACGGCAAACGGCGTTTGCCGCACGAAAAGCCATGACACGGCCAGTACGAGAATGAGCGCCAGAAAGAACCCGATGGCCGGCGACATGAAGATCGCGCCAACTGTCTTCAATAGGCCTGACCAGACGATGGAATTAAAGCCCACCTTGGCAAGGCCGGCCCCGACGAGGCCGCCGATCAAGGCATGCGACGAGCTGGACGGTATGCCGAAAACCCAGGTGACGATGTTCCAGACGATAGCGCCGATGAGGGCCGCAAAGATGACTTGCGGTGAGACGATGGCCGGATCGATGATGCCGGTGCCGAGGGTCTCTGCCACATGCAGGCCGAAGAAGAGAAAGGCGATGAAATTGAAGAACGCCGCCCACGCGACTGCATATTGCGGCCGCAGCACGCGCGTCGAAACGATGGTGGCGATGGAATTGGCGGCGTCGTGCAAGCCGTTCAGGAAGTCGAAGAACAGTGCGATGGCAATGAGGCCGACAAGCAGCGGCAGAGCGAGTGCGACATCCATCACACGTTCTCGATCACGATGCCGCTGATCTCATTGGCCACATCCTCGAACCGGTCGACAACCTTTTCGAGTTCGCCATAGATTTCGCTGCCGATCATGTAGGCCATTGCATTGCCGGTCGCACCATGGCGGCGGAAGAGATCCTTCAGCCCCTGATCATGGAGCTCGTCGGAGCGGCCCTCGACCCGCGTCACCTCTTCGGCGATCGCCGACAGGCGTTGCGCGTTCGCACCGACCTTGTTGAGAAGCGGGATTGCCTCCGCGGTCAGTCCAGCTGCACGCACGATCTCATGGCCCATCTCTTTCATAAGCGGGTCGAACTCGCTCTGTTCGAAAAGCCTGATTGTCTTGACGGTCTTGTGCATCATGTCGATGGCATCATCCATCGACTGGATGAGGTCCTTGATGTCGCCACGATCGAATGGCGTGATGAAGCTGCGTCTAACGGCAAGAAGCACATCGCGGGTAATGTCATCAGCCTGATGTTCGAGCGCAACGATCAGCTCACAGTTCTTGTCGACGTCTGTCCCGCTCAGCAATTGGTCAAGGGCTTCAGCCGCTTTGATGACGGTTTCGGAATGTTTGCTGAACATGTCGAAGAAACGGTCCTCGCGCGGCATCAGCTTGCGAAAAATACTCATCATGCGAATTGGCCCTCAATGGCGCTATATTAGTTGTCGGGGGTGATTGTCATAAAACTGTCATAAATCCACGCGGGGCATTGATGCAACCCGGAAAATCAGCACTATCAACGGATATGAAATCATCAAAGAAGCGCCGCAAATCCCGACCGGCTCGTCCACTGACCTTACTCCAGCAACTGGCTGCGGTTCCCGAAAAGCTCTTCACCGGCGCTTTTCGGCAGCAATATGCCGCCTTGTGCTTCCGTTATGCCGCCGATGGCGAGGGCGTTGAGATTTTGCTGGTCACCTCCAGGACCAGCGGCCGGTGGATCATTCCGCGTGGCTGGCCGATGAAACGCAAGAAGCCGCACCAGGCAGCGGCGATCGAAGCGTGGGAAGAGGCGGGCGTGCGCGGCCGCGTCAGGAAGGACGCCGTCGGCCGCTATACGTATCTGAAAATGCTCGATAACGGCGATGTCGTCCCCTGCATGGTGGATGTGTTTCAGATCGAAGTGACTGAGGCTGACGCCAGTTTTAAGGAACGCGGACAACGCGTCTCGGAATGGGTGCGCCCCGATGAAGCGGCAAGGCGTGTCCGGGATATTGAACTGAAATCACTGCTGGTCGATTTCCGCCCGAAAGGCAAGAGGAAACGAGAAAGCGGCGGAAAGCTGTAAGCCGCAAGCTGCCGTTCCACCTATATCGCCAGCAGCCGAAAGAGGCGGATCAGAATCGCCTGTTGTCTCGGCTTTGTGTGGCCCGCTCTGGCGAGCTTCATCGGGTAGGGACGGCTCCGCCCTGAACCTTCTGCAGTCCACAGTCGCGAACGATCTCCGCAATATGGGAAAATTGCGCCGAAAGCGGATTGCTCCTGCGCCACACCATGCCGATTGTGCGTGATGGACACGGCTCCGCCAGCCGGAACACCGAGACGGAGGATTGCCGCGTCTCCATATCGACGGCCATCTGGGGAATGAGGGTCACGCCTATTCCGGCACCAACCATCTGAACAAGTGTCGAGAGCGAACTGCCTTCCATCAGCACCCGTGGCGGCGCGTTCGTGGTGCTGCAAAAAGAAAGGGCCTGGTTGCGGAAACAATGACCCTCCTCCAAGAGCAAAAGCCGCATTTCGCCCAGCTTGTCAGCGCTCGGTACCGGCATTCCCTCGTCCTCGGAAGGACGTACCAAAATGAATTCTTCCGAAAACAGCGGAACCTCCTCAAGCGCTGGTTCCGAGACGGGCAGGGCAACGATCGCCATGTCGAGCCGGGCTTCGAGCAAGTCCTCAATAAGCTTCTGCGTCACGGCCTCACGCGGCCGAGCTTCCAAGTCCGGATAATGGCGGGTCAGCGTCTTGATGACCTGCGGCAACAGATAGGGCGCGACCGTCGGGATGACCCCGATCCGCAGCCGACCGCTGAGCGGTCCCTGACCGGCGCGCGCCAGATCCTGCAATTCATCCACAGAACGCAGGATCGACCGCGTACGCTCGGCAAATTCTTCACCAAGGGTGGTCAGCCTGATCTGGCGGCTGCCACGCTCGACAAGCGGCGCACCAATCAATTCCTCCAGTTCCCGGATCTGCAAAGAAAGTGCAGGCTGAGAGATGGCGCACGCTTCCGCCGCGCGCCCGAAATGGCCGATCTTTGCCAAAGAGTCAAAATAACGGAGGTGTTTCATCGATAGGGTAATCATAAGCTCAGGATATCGGAGCCTTTAGAATATACAATTGGAAATTATGGAACCCGACTGTTAGTCATCTTCGTGACAGAAAGAAGATGTAGCTGTGAGAGATCACTAGCGCTGTCGTCGGCCTCTTGCAGATGGCGGCTGCTGCATGTGTCGAGTTGACTGTTACGATTAATTGTAAAACCCATCGGAGGGCGAAATGGACGCAACTTCTAAACCGGCTGGTAAATGTCCCGTCATGCATGGAGGCAATACGGCTTCCGGTAAATCGGTGACCGAGTGGTGGCCGAATGCGCTGAACCTCGACATCCTGCACCAGCACGACACCAAGACCAACCCGCTTGGAACCTCCTTTAACTACCGCGAAGCCTTAAAGACGCTCGACGTCGAGGCACTCAAAGCCGATCTGCGCGCCCTGATGACAGACAGTCAGGACTGGTGGCCGGCCGACTGGGGTAGCTATGTCGGCATGATGGCGCGCGTGACCTGGCATGCGGCCGGCTCCTATCGCGTCACAGACGGTCGCGGTGGCGCCAACACCGGAAACCAGCGTTTTGCGCCTCTCAATTCCTGGCCTGACAATGTTAACACCGACAAAGGGCGCCGCCTGCTCTGGCCGATCAAAAAGAAATACGGCAACAAGATTTCCTGGGCGGATCTCATCGCTCTTGCCGGCACTATTGCCTATGATGTTGCAGGTCTGAAGACCTACGGTTTCGCCTTCGGCCGCGAAGATATCTGGGCTCCGGAAAAAGACACCTACTGGGGTGACGAAAAAGAATGGCTGGCGCCGAGTGATGGCCGTTACGGCGACGTGACCAAGCCAGAGACGCTTGAAAATCCGCTCGCCGCCGTGCAGATGGGCCTCATCTACGTCAATCCGGAAGGCGTGAACGGCAAGTCCGATCCTATGGCGACCGCAGCACAAATGCGCGAGACCTTTGCCCGCATGGGCATGAACGACGAGGAAACCGTCGCCCTTACCGCTGGTGGTCATACCATTGGCAAGTCGCATGGTAACGGAAGCGCTGCAAACCTCAGCCCCGATCCGGAAGCCGCAGGCCCTGAATTCCAGGGGCTTGGCTGGATGAACACCAAGGGGCGCGGTATTGGCCGTGACACTGTTGTCTCGGGGATCGAAGGCGCGTGGACGAGCCATCCGACCAAGTGGGACAACGGCTTTTTCGACATGTTGTTCAAGCATGAGTGGACGTTGACGCACAGCCCGGCTGGCGCATCGCAATGGGCGCCAATCACCATCGCTGAAGAAGACAAGCCCGTCGATGTCGAAGACGCTTCGATCCGCACCATCCCGATGATGACCGATGCCGACATGGCTTTGAAGGTCGATCCAATCTATCGCGAGATTGCGCTGAAGTTTAAGGACGATCAGGAACATTTCTCCGAGGTTTTCGCCCGCGCCTGGTTCAAGCTGACCCACCGCGACATGGGTCCGAAGTCCCGCTATTTCGGTCCGGATGTGCCGGCTGAAGACCTGATCTGGCAAGACCCGGTACCGGCAGGTTCCACGAGCTACAATATCGCTGCCGTCAAGGCGAAGATCGCCGCTTCCGGCCTTTCCGTTGCCGATCTGGTTTCGACTGCATGGGATAGCGCTCGCACGTTCCGCGGGTCGGACAAGCGCGGCGGCGCGAATGGCGCGCGCATCCGCCTTGCGCCGCAGAAGGACTGGGAAGGCAACGAGCCCGAGCGGCTTCAGCGTGTGCTGTCGGTTCTGGAACCGATTGCCAATGAAGCCGGTGCAAGCATCGCCGATGTCATCGTTCTTGCGGGCAATTACGGCGTTGAACAGGCAGCCAAGGCTGCCGGTTTCGATATCGCCGTGCCTTTCGCGCCCGGTCGTGGCGATGCCACCGCTGAGCAGACGGATGCTGATAGCTTCGCGCCGCTTGAGCCCCTGGCTGACGGATTCCGCAACTGGATCAAGAAGGACTATGTGGTCAGCCCTGAGGAGCTTCTGCTTGACCGGGCCCAGCTTCTCGGTCTTACCGCACCGGAACTGACGGTACTGATTGGCGGTCTTCGTGTCATCGGCGCCAACTATGGCGGGGCGGCGCACGGTGTCTTTACTGAACAGCGGGGCGCTTTGACGACCGAGTTCTTCACGACGCTCACGGATATGGCCTTCTCCTGGGTCCCGACCGGCAGCAATCTCTATGAGATCCGTGATCGCAAGACGGGCGCCACGAGATACACGGCAACCCGTGTCGACCTCGTCATCGGCTCCAACTCGATCCTGCGCGCTTACGCGGAAGTCTATGCACAGGACGACAACAGGGAGAAATTCGTTCACGACTTCGTTGCTGCTTGGACGAAAGTAATGAACGCCGACCGTTTCGACCTGCTCTAAGTCGACATCAATCCAGCCAAAGGAAAAAACCTCCCCGAGCGATCGGGGAGGTGTTTTTTTGGAGCTGATTTGGTTGCCAGACAACGGCGGCAGGCGATTGGCTTAATCGTCCGGCGGAGGTCGCTGGATCGGCGCGTTTATCGGCGACCGGAGGAGGGAACGTCGCGCTCCGGAGAGGAATTTTCCGTACGTCCAGTAGGCGTCTTTTCGCTTTTCTCATTTTCGTGGGCATCCGGTCCCGCAACGATAACGCCACGGCCATGCTCCTCGCGCTTCTTTTCGGCGAAATCGCCCGGTTCTTTCTTGCTATCCATGATGATCTCCCTTGTTAAATCGTCTCGTGAGTTCAACGGTCGCGATCAACAGAGGTTCCGAACTCGCTGCCCAGCAAATGTTTCGCATTACAAAAAACTTCGCTATTAACATGAATAACTAACTCATGTTATTGGACGGAGTGGAAACACGGGCGCTTGGCGCCCCTCATTTAATTCCAGCTGATTATAATCGAAATCGAACGGTACGCGCATTGAGTTTCTGGCATTCCATGACCTGGCACACCGAAGGGATCAGTGTTACCGCACCGGTGAAATGGCGGCAGCTGGACGGGCTGGTCGGGGCTTTCTGGGAGGCCGAAAGCCAGGATGGGGCGAAGGGTTATTATCTAGCCGCCGACCCACGCATCATGATTTTTTTCAATGATGTCTCCTCCCGCATTACCATGTCCAACAGCAACGGCGAATCTACCGATCACGCACGGCCGATGACACGGGCTATCTATGTCCCTGCTGGAGTGCCGATGTGGACGAGCAGCAGCGCCACCCATCGCTTCTCGCATCTCAATCTGCATATTCATAAAGATCGTTTGCTGCGTTTCCTCGCGCCCTCCATTGGTAGTTCAGCGGCTATGGCAGCGCTACGCCGCCCGGTCGAGGTTCAGGATATTGGTTCTGTGGAAACCCTCGCCAGCTTGCTCGTCGATGAACTGGCGGAACCCTCGAAGCATGCGGTTTACGCCGAAAGTCTGGTCGGCAGCATTGTTGCCGGTCTGTTGGATATTCCTGGTCTTCCGGGGGATCAGGTGAACGGCAGGCTAACGCAGGCGCAACTGAACAAGCTCTATGCCAAGTTAGAAAGGCGCGGCGACCGTGTGACCGTCGCCGAAATGGCAGATATTGTCGGGCTTTCGGAAAGCTGGTTCGCGACCGTATTTCGCCAGACCACGGGCAAGACACCTCTGCAGTGGCAATTGCAACAGCGCATCAACGTCGCCCAGAAACTTCTGCTGGAGAGTGATTTAACTGTCGCCGATATCGCCGCTCAGCTCGGCTTTTCTGATCAGGCACATCTGACAAAAGCCTTCCGCCAATCAGTGGGCAACACGCCCGCCGCGTGGCGGCGGTTGCACCTGTTGCTTTAGAGAGTGGGATCGATATCGCGTCTACTCGCGATCTCGTTTGAAATCCCACTTTCGGTCATCCTCGGGAATCGGCTCGGGATAAGTTGATTGTTCCGAAACTGCCCAGCATGTCTTGGAACGTGTCGGCTCACCACGTCTTTCGTAAGGTGACGGAAAACGCCCGTCCCGGGTTATAGAAGTCAGCGCCAAACCCGCCATAGGAAACGTGTTTTTCATTGAAGATGTTGGAGACATTGACGTCCAACGAGGCCGTTTCCTGGATCTTGTAGCTTAGCGCGGCGTCAACGGTAAAGCTGCTTGCCGTTTCGACCTTGTTGGCATTGTCGAAATAATAGGCGCCGGTGTAGCGGCCGCCAAGACCGAAGGTCGTGTCTCCGAAGTGATCATTACCTTGGAGCGTGTAATTGACCCACAGCGAGGCCTGATGCTCGGGAACAAATTGCGGGCGGTTGCCGACGTTGCCGCTGGTGCCGTTTTCGGTGATCTCGGCGTTGAGATAGGAGTAGGCCGCGGTCAGGCTGAGATTGTCCGTCACCTCCGCCTTTGCTTCGAGATCGAGACCGCGCACACGCACTTCGCCAATAGTGGTTGGCAGGTTGGTGATCGGGCTCGTGACTGTGATATTGTTCTTCTTCAAGTCATAGATAGAGGCGGTAAACAGGGCTGGGTACGCTTCCGGCCTATATTTGATCCCAAGCTCGATTTGCTCGCCGCGTTCGGGTTCGACCGTTAGCCCGGAGGCCGGCACCACCGACTCGGCATAGCTGAGATAGGGTGCGATTTCACTGGTGATCTTGTAGGAAACCCCGATGCGCTTCGTCAATTCGCTGATGTCGCCGCTCGCTGTCGTGCTATTCAGGCGGTTGGTCTGGTCCGTATCGATCCAGTCGTTGCGCAGGCCGGCGCTGACGATGAGCCTGTCGAAAAAGGTCAGGTCCTGCTGCAGGTAAACCGCCTTTGTCTTCTGGTTAGTAAGCGAGCTGGCATAGAGCGGAACGGAAGAGGGCGTGCCGGTGTAAACCGGGTTCATCCAATTGATGCTTGGCGCGGCCCCAAAGTAGCTTTTGCTTCCGGATTCGTAGTCATTATAAAAAACACCGACGAGGCTGCGACTTTCAACATTTTCAAACCGCGTGTCATATTGCAGGCGCGTATCGATCAGGAAGTTCTCGGTCTCGGTATCGTTGCCAAAATAGGAACGATTGGCGATGGTAGAACCGTTGGTTGGCGTCGAAGAGATATAGGCGTATCCGAAATCGGTATTAGCCTTGCTGTAACGCGCATTGGAACTCAAGGTTAGACCAGAGCCAAAATCGTGGTCGAACATCACGCTTAGCGAATTGCGATTCGTGCCGCGATAATTGTAGCCCGGCTCGCCGAAAAAGCGGATTCGATCGAAATGTGAGCCTACCGGATGGCCCCCGCCGCCGGGAACACCATCCTTGTTGAGATGGTCATAAACGACGGTCAAGCTCGTGGCGTCGGTCGGGCGCCATGTCAAACCACCCATGAAGAACTTTTCGTCGTCGCGCGAATAGTCATATTCTGCATCGGCATTTCTGAGCTTGCCGGTCAGACGATAGGACAGAGTGTCGTCGCTGGTGATGTTGTCGCCGAAATCGAAGCCTGTCTCGGCGCGGCTATAAGACCCGCCAGCGATATAAGCTTCGCCGAAACGGCTTCGTTTCGGGACCTTGGTGGAATAATTGACCGAGCCACCGGGGTCCGACACGCCGAACGTGGTGGAATTTCCGCCCTTCAGCACTTCCACACGCTCATAGGCATAGGTCTCTTCGCGCAACGCACCGAAAGGCCGGCCGAGTGTGAGGCCGTCGCGATAGGTATAGGCATCGAAACCGCGAATCTTGAAGTAGTCGAAACGGTCGTCTGAGCCATAAAAATCGGTAGTCACACCGGCCGTGTACTGCAACGCCTCTTCCACGCTCTGAACGCCGCGCTGCTGCATTTCCTTGGCAGTGATAACGGAGACGGCAGCCGGGGTGTCGAGAATATCCGTCGCCATTTTGCTACCGCTCGTCGTGCGGGTAGCAACGATTGACTTTTGGTCATTATCGCCGCTGTCGATGGTGATGCGCTCCAGAACCGTGGTACTGTCGGTATTGGCCGCCTCTTGCGCCGACAGGGAGCCGGGCAGGGTGGCGGCGAGCGCCGTGCAGGCTAGCAGCGCCGCGTCCCGATAGCGACGACGCGCGCTTTTGCGATACCTGCTTACGGTTTTGATGTTCATTGGTATGCCCCAGACCTTGATGCCCCGATCGCCGCTTTCCACGGCCACTCTCGACGCGCCCAATAACTTGAGAATGTTAGTCCGGTATTGTATTTTTTTTCTGTTTTGTAAAAAACCCCGGAAATTTCACCACCCCTACACCGGTATTTCGCGCCTGGGCTTGACGGGAGCATTTGAAGCTGAGAACTCAAGTCCACTTTTAAATCTTTGAAAGCTTCGTCATGCCTCACCCGTTCCGCGGCCTCGTGCCAGCACTTGTGCTTTTCCTGTCGGTGATCGCAACTCACACGGCCTCGGCGGTGGAGACGACAAGCTATCCGGTGGTCATCAAACACGCTTTTGGATCGACAACGATCGCGAAAAAGCCGCAGCGGATCGCTACTGTCGCCTGGGCGAACCATGAGGTGCCGCTGGCGCTTGGCATCGTGCCGGTCGGTTTTGCGGCAGCCAATTTTGGCGATGATGATGGCGACGGGCTGCTGCCATGGGTGACAAAGCGGCTTGCCGAGCTCAATGCGGCAAAACCGGTTCTATTCGACGAGGGGGATGGCATCGATTTCGAGGCGGTCGCGGCAACGCAGCCCGACGTGATCCTTGCCGCCTATTCCGGCCTCAGCCAGTCCGATTACGATACGCTGAGCCAGATTGCGCCTGTTGTTGCTTATCCGGTTTCCCCTTGGGCGACCGACTGGCGCGAGACGATCCGGCTGAACAGCGCCGGCCTTGGCATGGCGGTGGAGGGTGAGGCACTCATCAAACGCATTCAGGGCGAGATAGAGCAGGTCGTTGCTGGCCACCCGCAGCTGAAGGGCAAGACGGCGATGTTTGTCACTCATCTCGACGCCACAAATCTCAGCGTCGTCAATTTCTATACGGCAAACGACACCAGGGTGAAGTTCTTTTCCGATCTTGGTCTTGGCTCTCCAAAAAGCGTCGCGGAGGCAACAAAGCCAGGGCAATTTGCAGCCGGCATCAGCGCGGAAAGTGTCGATGCGTTCGACGATGTCGACATCCTCGTTACCTATGGCAGTGAGCCACTTCTCAATGCCATGCGCGCTGATCCGCTTCTCGCCCGAATGCCTGCTGTCTCCAATAAAGCCGTCGTGATGCTTGGCCGCGATCCGCTTGGCACGGCTTCGAACCCCACACCGCTTTCGATTTCATGGGTTTTGAAGGACTATGCTGATCTGCTTGCGAAGGCCGCCAGCAAATCCTCGGGAAAATCGCAGTGACCCTATCGGAACCAGGCAAAGCGACGGCTCTGCCACGCGGCAGTCGCTCAAGCCGCGTTCGCGCGATATGGCTTGGCGCCACGCTGGCCTTTCTTGCCTTTCTTTGCGCGCTGTCCGTTGCCATCGGAACGCGGGACGTTTCTTTCTTGGATATTCTTGGCGGGCTCAGCGGTCGCAAGGACACTATTGCAGAGGCGGCGGTCGCGGTACGAATACCACGCACACTGCTCGCCCTCACGTGTGGGGCAGCACTTGGGCTGTCCGGTGCCATCATGCAGGGCGTTACCCGCAATCCGCTTGCCGATCCGGGCATTCTCGGCGTGAACATGGGGGCATCGCTCGCCGTCGTCATCGGGATCGTCTGCTTAGGCATTGCCTCGGCGCAGGCCTTTATCATCACTGCGGTTACCGGTGCGGGGGCGTCCGCGGTTTTCGTTTATGTCGTCGGCTCTTTGGGGCGAGGCGGCGCGACACCATTAAAACTGGCTCTCGCGGGCGCGGCCACGTCCGTCGCCTTTTCGTCGCTGGTTATCGCCGTCGTCCTGCCGCGCAGCGATATTGCCGGCGGCGTCCGATCCTGGCAGATCGGCG
>NZ_JBQYSN010000015.1:0-75392 GCF_052686535.1 Agrobacterium sp. DKPNP3
CGGCTGATTCAAGGCCAGCTTGCCGGCCGGGTTCTGGCCAATGGCCAGCCGGTGCCGTTGATTGCCGAGACCGGCGGCCAGAACGCCATGATCGTCGATTCCTCGGCTCTTGCCGAACAGGTCGTCGCCGACGTCATTGCCTCCGCCTTCGACAGCGCCGGCCAGCGCTGCTCGGCATTGCGCATTCTGTGCCTACAGGAAGACGTGGCGGACCGCACGCTGACCATGCTGAAAGGCGCATTGCACGAATTGCGCATCGGCCGCACGGACCGGCTCTCGGTCGACGTCGGCCCCGTCATCACCGCTGAGGCTAAGGGCATCATTGAAAAGCATATCGAAGGTATGCGCGCGCTTGGCCACAGGATCGAGCAGATCACGCTTGCCGGCGAAACCGGCAAGGGCACCTTCGTGCCGCCGACCATCATCGAGATGAAATCGCTTGCTGACCTGAAGCGCGAGGTCTTCGGGCCGGTGCTGCATGTCATCCGCTTCAAGCGCGACAATCTCGACCGGCTGATCGATGACATCAACGCTACCGGTTACGGATTGACTTTTGGACTGCACACACGTCTCGATGATACGATCCAGCATGTGCTTTCCCGCGTGGCGGCCGGCAATATGTACGTGAACCGCAACATCATCGGCGCGGTGGTCGGCGTGCAGCCCTTTGGCGGCCGCGGCCTTTCCGGGACCGGCCCCAAGGCCGGCGGCCCGCTCTATCTTGGCCGCATGACGGAGAAAGCACCGAAGATCGACCGCATCGCCAGCCAGCAAGATCAGGCTGCGGTCGAACTCGCCCGCTGGCTGGATGAAAACGGCGAGACCGTTGCGGCCGAGGCCACACGCCAGGCTGCAGCGCATTCCGGCCTGGGCCTTGAGACGGAGCTTGCCGGACCCGTTGGCGAGCGCAACGTCTACGCGCTGCATCCGCGCGGAAAAATCCTGCTGGTGCCGGCAACCGAACAGGGGCTTTACCGCCAGCTCGCCGCGGCGCTCGCAACCGGCAACACCGCTGTCATCGACAATGCTTCGGGATTGGAAAAATCCATCTACGGCCTTCCGGCAACTGTCACATCACGGATTGTCTGGGCGGATGACTGGTCGAAGGCCGGTCCCTTTGCAGGGGCGCTTGTCGAAGGGGATGCGGAGCGGGTGGTAGACGTGAACAGGAAGATTGCCGCCCTTCCGGGACCATTGGTTCTGGTTCAGGCCGCAACCACGGAGGGGCTCGAGGGTGACAGCCAGCCTTACACGCTGGATTGGCTCGTTGAAGAGGTTTCCGTCAGCGTCAACACCACGGCGGCTGGCGGCAACGCCAGCCTGATGAGCATCGGCTAAACAGGAAACCGGCGGGGCTCAGGCCCTGCCGGTCAACCTCATCCGTTGCTCTCGCCACGGCCAAAAAGCTGGTCCAGGACCTGCTCTTCCAATTTGGCAAACTCGGCGGTGCCGTGGCGACGTGGGCGCGGCAATTTCACAACGAGGTCGAGCGCGATGCGCCCTTCATCGATGACAACAATGCGGTCTGCGAGCGCAACAGCCTCCGAGACATCGTGAGTGACGAGGACGGCTGTAAATTTCTGCTTGCGCCAGATGCGTTCCAGCAGGAGCTGCATTTCGATGCGGGTGAGCGCATCGAGCGCACCGAGCGGCTCATCCAGCGCCAGTATCTGCGGATGGGCGACAAGCGCGCGCGCCAAGGCCACGCGCTGCTTCTGGCCGCCGGAAAGCACATAGGGCCATTCCCCTGCCCGGTCTTTCAGGCCGACCTCTTCAAGAATCGCAAGTGCCTGCTCCTGCGCCGCTTCGCCTTTGGCGATGCCAGTCAACCCAACGGAAACATTGCTTGCGATCCTCTCCCAAGGCAGCAAGCGCGGCTCCTGAAACATCATGCGGGTTCGGCTGGACGCATCCTTCGACACGGTTCCTGTCGTCGGCGTGTCGAGGCCGGCAAGAATGCGCAAAAGCGTGCTTTTGCCACAGCCGCTCTTGCCGATGATTGCCAGAAACTCGCCTTCCCGCACATCGAGATCGATGCCGCGCAGAACGGGTTTATCGCCAAAACTCTTCGTGACGTTTCGAAAACTGAAGGCAACCTTGCTTTCGTCCGGTTTGGCGCGTTCCACAATCCGCGCTTCGGTTCCGGATGGAAGGGATTGCGTAGCGTCGGGGCGTCTCAGCGTCGTCACATTACCGTTCGACATGGGTTACCTCAGGCTTTCTTGAAGGCTGGATGCCATTGCAGGAAGACGCTTTCCAGGAAGCGGGCGAAACTGTCGGCAAGCTTGCCGAGAAGTGCATAGATGAGGATGGACAGAACCACGACATCGATCAGCAGGAATTCACGCGCCTGCATCGCCATGTAACCCAAACCGGACGATGAGGAGATTGTTTCCGCGACGATCAGCGTCAGCCACATGATGCCAAGAGCATACCGCAATCCGGTAAAGATGGATGGCAGCGCGCCCGGCAGGATGACCCTTCGAAACAGCGTAAAGGGCGTCATGCCATAGGTCCGGCCCATCTCCGCCAGTTGCGGATCAACACCCTGAATGCCGAGCAGCGTGTTGATGTAGATCGGGAAAAACACGCCGAGCGCGACCAGAAAGAGCTTGGCTTCCTCATCGATGCCGAACCATAAGATGACGAGCGGAATGAGCGCCAGATGCGGGATGTTGCGGATCATCTGCAGCGTCGTATCGGTGAAGCTTCGGGAAAATCTGGAGAGACCATTGGCCAGCCCGAAAATGAAACCGATGGAGCCCCCGATGGCGAAGCCTGCGAGTGCCCGGGCAGAACTTACCCCAATATTGGCAACAAGCTCGCCGGATAGGAGCAGACGCCAGAATGCTTCCGCGACGGCGGAAGGTGCTGGCAGGACGTTAGCCGAAATCACCCCCGCCCTTGCTGCCGCCTCCCACCCTAAGAGGATGATTGCGGGAAGCAGCCAGCCTGTGATACCGTCAAACTCGATGCGCTTACTGCTGCTCACGGCATATCCTCCAGCTCAGTTCGTCGCGCCGGACCAGACGGCATCCTTGATGCTGATCTGTTTCGGGATCAGGCCGAGACGATAAAAGCGATCGGCGGTTTCCTGCTGGCTGGCGATGATCTTGTCATCGATCTTGGTAATGCCAAATTCCGAGCGGTTGGCGGCAAGCGTTTGCGCCTCGAGCGGAACACCCGTCACCTCATGCAGCGCCGAAGCAACCTTGTCGCGATTGGCGGCGGACCACGTCGCGGCCTCTCCGAGCGCATCGATCGTCGTGTTGATGGTGTCGCCATGCGATTTGGCATAGTCCCGGTTGGCGAGGAAATAGGTTTTGACATCAAGAATGTCGCTCGTCCGCGCAAGAGTGACAGGCTTGTAGCGGGTTTCGGCAATCGCGTAGAAAGGATCCCACACTGCCCAGGCATCGATCTTGTCGCTGGCAAAAGCGGCGGCAGCATCGGCGGGGCTAAGATAGGTCACCTCGATATCGCTGAATTTCAGGCCGTTCTTTTCCAAAGCCGCTACCAGAAGATTTTGAGCACTGGTGCCTTTGCCGACCCCAACCTTCTTGCCCTTGAGATCAGCCACCGACTTGATGCCGCTTTCGGGCTTGGTAAAGATCGCCTCGCCCTTGCCGTTCGAAGGAAGCGCCGCGACGTAAACAATGGCCGAACCTGCCGCCTGTCCGAAAATCGGGGGTGCGTCTCCCGTCCAGCCGACATTGATCGAGCCGACATTCAGTGCCTCGACCAACGGCGGGCCGGCCGTAAATTCGACCCAGGAGACCTTGACGCCCTTTGCCTCAAGCGCCTTTTCGATGACGCCCTGCTGCCTTGCGATAACTGGCAGGCCGGTTTTCTGGTAACCGATTTTCAGTTCTTCCCCACCTTGGGCGGAGAACGCGAGCGTTGAAAATGCGGCTGCCGCGATGAGACCGGCGGAAAGGGCGCGTCGGGTAATGGCTGGCATTTGATCTCCTATCACCAGCCCCACTGGCCGGTCTGCGATATGGAGTAATGCTAGGGTTTCCGACGAAAACGATAGAGAGACAATAATTCAATATAACTGATATGGCGGGAATAAAATTCCGCCGCCATTGGGCCTTCCCGCAAATAATCGCGGCGACATTTTTTTCGCCTCAACAAAATGCCGGCGCGAGGGGCGCCGGCATAGAGATCAATCGCAATGGTCCGAGCTTATTCGATATCGAAGGAAACGCCCTGCGCCAGAGGCAACGCCTTGGAGTAGTTGATGGTGTTGGTCGCGCGGCGCATATAGGCCTTCCAGGAATCCGAACCGGATTCACGTCCACCCCCGGTTTCCTTCTCACCGCCGAATGCGCCGCCGATTTCAGCACCCGAGGTACCGATATTGACGTTGGCGATGCCGCAATCCGAGCCTTCCGACGACAGGAACCGCTCGGACTCCTGAATGTCGCGAGTGAAGATCGAGGAGGAAAGTCCGGCGGCGACAGCATTATGCGCGTCGATCGCCTGGTCGAGATCGCTGTACTTCATGACGTAGAGAATCGGCGCGAACGTCTCTTCCAGAACGGGGCCAACCTGCTTCGGCATTTCAACCAGTGCAGGTTTTACGTAATAAGCATCTGCCGCACCCGTATCCACGCGATCACCGCCATGCACCGCGCCACCGGCCGCCCTGGCGGCCTCGAGCGCCTTCTGCATGCCGTCAAAGGCCGCCTTGTCGACCAGCGGGCCGACGAGTGCGGAACTTTCCAGCGGATTGCCGACGGAGACCGAGGCATAGGCTTTCTTCAGACGCGGCACGAGCTCATCATAGACGCTGTCATGCACGAAAAGGCGGCGAAGCGTGGTGCAGCGCTGACCGGCCGTGCCCATGGCGCCAAAGGCGATGGCGCGCAGCGCCATGTCGAGATCGGCAGACGGGCAGACGATGCCGGCATTGTTGCCGCCGAGTTCCAGAATGGCGCGGGCGAAGCGCTTTGCCAGGCGCGGGCCGACATCACGGCCCATGCGGGTGGAGCCGGTGGCCGAGACGAGCGGTACCTTTGGATGATCGACCAGCGCCTCGCCAACGGCGCGGTCACCGATCAGCAGCTGGGACAGGCCTTCCGGCGCATCGCCAAAGCGGGCCGCGGCGCGCTCGAAAATGCCCTGAACGGCAAGAGCCGTGAGCGGGGTCTTCTCCGAAGGCTTCCAGACGACCGAGTTACCACAGACGAGGGCAAGTGCGGCATTCCACGACCAGACGGCAACGGGGAAGTTGAAGGCCGAGATGACGCCGACGACACCCAGCGGATGCCAGGTCTCCATCATCCGGTGGCCGGGCCGTTCGGTGGCGATGGTGAGGCCGTAGAGTTGCCGTGACAGACCGACGGCGAAATCGCAGATATCGATCATCTCCTGCACTTCACCCAGACCTTCGGACGGGATCTTGCCGGCTTCCAGCGAGACGAGACGGCCAAGATCGGTCTTGAAGGCGCGCAGTTCTTCGCCCAGCAGGCGGATCAATTCGCCGCGGCGGGGCGCCGGCACATTACGCCAGGTCCGGAAAGCCGCATCGGCCTTCTCGATCACAGCGGCGACACCTTCGACCGACACGGTCTTGAGGCTCGCAATCTGCTCACCCGTGACGGGGCTGAAGGACGCCATGTCGCCGCCGATATAGAGATCGCGGTCAACGCCCATCCTGTCGAGCAGGGCCGCAGCTTCCTGTTTCACGTCGAGCTTCGTCATCGCATCCATGTCCATCGTCCTTTTGGTTGAAAGGGAGGAAAGGCCGTTTGATACGGCCCTTCAACTCCCGTCGCTCTTCTTTCCCCGGATTTTTCATTCGTTCTCTGAAACTGCGCCGGCATTGCCGAGAAACGTCGTTCCATTCTTTCCCGTAATCATATATGACCATAACAACCCGTTTCCAATGACAAACGCGGGTAAGTTGATGCGAGAATGGAATGGACCCGCGCAGAAGACTGGTTCCTGATATCGTCACCCTGCAAGCGTTCGAATGCGCGGCACGCCACGGCAATTTTACGCGCGCGGCCGAAGAACTCAACCTCACGCAGAGTGCGGTGAGCCGGCAGATCGGCGAGCTGGAAGCGCAGACGGGCATGCAGCTTTTTGAGCGTATCCGCAGACGGGTTGTCCTCTCAGAGGCGGGCCGGAAATTTCTGCCGGACGTGCGGCGCCTGTTGCAGCAATCCGAACAGTTGATGGTGCGTGCAGTTTCTGCCGGTACCTCCCACGCATCGCTCTCCGTCGCGACACTACCGACGTTTGGAAGCCGCTGGCTGATGCCGCGCCTCTATCGCTTCATCGATGCCAATCCTGATATGACGATCACCATCGGCTCACGATCCCACCCCTTCGATTTCGATGAGGAGGGTTTCGATCTCGCCATCCATTATGGCCAGCCGGTGTGGGCGCACGGCACCTGCACCTTCCTGTGCAATGAGGTCATCGTTCCTGTGGCGAGCCCTTCCCTGCTTCGCCGCGCCGGCGTGACCCATGTCCAGGATCTGGCCGCACAGCCGCTGCTTCATGTGACCACCCGCCCGAAGCTCTGGACGGAGTGGCTGGAAATGAACAGAGTGACGGCAGACAATGCCTATCAGGGCAGCCGTTTCGATCAGTTTTCGATGATCATCGAGGCCGCAGCGAGCGGCATCGGCTTCGCCCTTCTGCCACGGTATCTGATCGAGGCGGAACTGGCGTCCGGCCGCCTAGAAATCGTTTTTGACATCCCCCTGCAGACCGACAAGAGCTATTATGTCGCCCTGCCGGAAGGACGGCAGGACAATGCGCTCGCCCGCAGCTTCCAGGCGTGGCTGCTCGACCAGGTCGGCAGACCCGCCTGAGCGCTGCTTCTTCAGCCTGCCCAGCCCGAGGCGACGTCGTCCAGCCCCGGAAGATCAGGACCAACAGGAACGATACGGGTCGGATTGAGCGCTTTGATGGAATAATAGCCGCGCTTGATATGGTCGATATTGACCGTTTCGCGCACGCCTGGAATGTCCAGCACCCGCATCATATAGGCCTGCAATGCGGGATAATCTGCGATACGGCGAAGATTGCATTTAAACAGGCCGTAATAGGCAGCATCGAAACGCACCAGCGTCACAAAAAGCCTGACATCCGTCTCGGTGAGCTGTTGGCCGAAAAGAAAAGGTCCACCTGAAAGAAGGCGATTTTCCAGCTCCTGAAGCGTCGCGAAGACGTCTGCAAAGGCCTCTTCATAAGCCCCCTGTGTGGTGGCGAAACCGGTTCGGTAAACGCCGTTGTTAAGGCGCGGATAAATGTGGTCGTTAAGCGCATCGATCTCGTTGCGCAGCGCTTCGGGATAGAGATCAACGCCATTATCGGCAAGATTACCAAAGCCGTCATTCAGCATCCGCAGGATATCGGCAGACTCGTTGTTGACGATGGTTCTCGTCTTCTTGTCCCACAAAACCGGCACTGTGGCGCGACCGGTGTAGTGTTGGTCCGCACTGGTATAGACCTCATGCATATGGATGAAGCCGTTGAGCATATCGCGGTCCGAACCCGGATAGTCACCGAATTTCCAGCCTTCGTCCGAGAGTGCCGGCTCCACCACCGAGACCGAAATGACATCTTCCAGCTTTTTCAGCTTTCGCCCGATCAGCGTCCGCGACGCCCAAGGGCAGATCAGCGCGACGTAAAGATGATAACGGCCAGCTTCCGCCGCAAAACCGCCCTCACCCGTTGGTCCGGCAGAACCATCTGGAGTTACCCAGTTGCGGAAACCGGAGGTCTGGCGAACGAAGCCGCCTTTCGTGTCGGTCGCCTGCACCGGATGCCATTCGGCCGTCCATTTTCCATCCACGAGCATTTGCGGCTCCCCGTTCATCTATCGATGAACGCCATATGGAACGGGACGTCATCCTTTCACAAGCCACGCTTCGGTTGACGCACTGTTTCAAACCACGAATGATTTCAAAGGCGATTGCGGAAAAACGGGTTCCAGCGCACCGTGCCCAGCCTCACCTTTTCGCGGATCATCGTCAGCAACCCCGATGCGGCGATGACGGCGAGCCCGAGCACGGCGATGGCATCAGGATATTCATGGAAGAAGGTCATGCCAATCGCTACGGCCCAAAGGATTTGCGAGTAATGCGACGGCGCGATCTGGCTTGCCGGTGCAATACGGGTTGCGATCAAGAGGGTGATCTGACCCGTTGCCGTGCAAAGCCCGATGAAAGCGAATGCGAGCAACTGGTGCAAATTGGGCATGACGAAATCGGGGATTGCGGCAAGTCCATTGAAGGTCAAACCATAGATCAACAGCACACCCATGATCGAGGTGCGCTTTTCCTTTCCCGCGAGCGAACGCAAGAGCACAATGGTCATGGCAGCAAGGAAGGCGACACCGATGGCGGCGATGTGCCCGAGCTCGAGTGTCTTGAACCCCGGCCGCACGACGAGGATGACACCGACGATGCCGGCGAGTACCGCTGCCCAACGCCAAGGGCCTACATTCTCCTTCAACACAAAAGCTGACAGCACGGTCACGAAGAGCGGTGACAGAAAGATCAGCGCATAGGCTTCCGCCAGCGGAATGGTGGTGAAGGCATAGATGCCGAAAATACCCGCAAAAAGGCCGGAAATCGCGCGGCCATGCACGGCAAAGGGGCGACTCATGCGCCAGAATTCACGCCATCTCTCTTCCCGCGGCTTGCTGAAGAAGATGAAAATGCCGGAAAACAGGATGCTGAAGAAACCGATTTCAAAAACGCTGATCTGAGATCCCAGCGACTTGATGGTGGCATCGCCCATGGAGAAAGTCGCATAGGCGAACAGACCGAGCAGAAAACCCTTTTGCATTCGACTTCCCCGAACATAGACCGCAACGCAAAGCGTATCCCAGTCGCGTGACACGCGACCCGGATGCCCCTGTAGGGACAGACAGTCTGGCAGATTTGATCCTCACCCTATGGCTAGACCCGGCTACCTATGAGTGCAAGCCGCAAAACCGGCAAAATTGGGCCATCCTCCAACATCGATGCAAATGGCTGCGAGGTGCGGCAAATTTGTCCCGCGGGGCATCACATCACCGTCACGGAAAGCGGTTAGCCGGTGATGATAAAGGGGCTGGTGCCTGACACGATGGCGGCTAACCATTGCGACGGTTTTTTTCATCCGCCAGTTTCCCCATCGGCTGCCGATGCGTTACCATCGCCCTGCTAACCGAAAGGAAAACGAATGCGAATTGTAATGATTGGTTCGGGTTATGTCGGTCTTGTGTCCGGCGCATGCTTTGCAGATTTCGGGCATGACGTGGTTTGCGTCGACAAAATGCCGGAGAAAATCGAGGCGTTGAAAAGCGGCCATATACCGATCTTCGAGCCGGGTCTCGAAACCATCGTCGCCAACAATACCAAAGCGGGCCGGTTGAGCTTCACAACAGATCTTTCGGCAGCCGTGGCCAATGCCGATGTCGTCTTCATAGCGGTCGGCACGCCGTCGCGGCGCGGCGATGGGCACGCCGATCTGGGCTATGTCTATGCGGCGGCAAAGGAGATCGCCCATGCGCTCGACGGCTTCACCGTCATCGTCACCAAATCGACCGTGCCCGTCGGCACTGGCGACGAGGTGGAACGCATCATCCGCGAGGAAAATCCATCTGCGGATTTTGCCGTGGTCTCCAATCCGGAGTTTCTGCGCGAAGGCGCCGCCATCGAGGATTTCAAGCGGCCGGACCGCATCGTCGTCGGCCTTTCGGACGAGCGTGCCCGCCCGGTCATGACCGAGGTGTATCGACCGCTTTACCTCAACCAGTCGCCGCTCCTTTTCACCACCAGAAGAGCGTCCGAACTGATCAAATATGCCGCCAATGCTTTCCTGGCGATGAAAATCACCTTCATCAACGAGATGGCTGATCTATGCGAAAAAGTCGGTGCCAACGTACAGGACGTCTCGCGCGGCATCGGTCTGGACGGCCGTATCGGGTCGAAATTCCTGCATGCCGGGCCGGGCTATGGCGGCTCATGCTTTCCCAAGGATACGCTGGCGCTTGCCAAGACCGCGCAGGATTATGACGCACCGGTGCGACTGATCGAAACCACCATTGCCATCAACGACAACCGCAAGCGCGCCATGGGCCGCAAGGTCATCAATGCCGTGGGTGGCGATGTGCGCGGCAAGAAGATCGCTGTTCTCGGCCTCACCTTCAAGCCGAATACGGACGACATGCGCGACAGCCCGGCCATTGCCATCATCCAGACCCTGCAAGATGGAGGAGCGAAAATTGTGGGTTACGATCCGGAAGGCATGACGAATGCCCGGCACCTGATCGAAGACATCGATTATGCAACCGGCCCTTACGAGGCGGCGCAGGACGCCGACGCCGTGGTTATCGTGACGGAATGGAACCAGTTCCGCGCGCTCGATCTACCGCGTCTCAAGGCCATCATGAAGAGCCCAGTTCTGGTGGATCTGCGCAATATCTACCGCACGGATGAGGTTGCCGCCCATGGCTTCACCTATGCCGCCGTTGGTCGTCCGCACGAAAGCAGCCTCGACCAGGGCGCATGAAGGTTCCAGTTTTACAATTTCATTAATAGATTTTCAGCGTTTCGGTCAGATCGCAAACGCGCCAAACAATTCAGGATATGATCATCATGCGTTATCTGGTTACAGGCACTGCCGGTTTCATTGGCTTTTACGTCGCGAAACGGCTGTTGGATGCCGGGCACTTCGTCACCGGCTTCGACGGAATGACGAAATATTACGATGTCAGTCTCAAGGAAAAACGCCACGCCATTCTTTCCCGCTCTAACGGCTTTCGGGCCGAAATCGGCATGCTGGAAGATGTGGATGCCTTGAAGCGTGCCGCAGAGGCCGCAGAGCCGGAAATCATCATCCATCTCGCCGCGCAGGCCGGCGTCCGCTACAGCCTCGAAAATCCGCGCGCCTACGTCGATTCAAATCTCATCGGCTCGTTCAATATGCTGGAGCTTGCGAGAAGCCTGGAGGTGAAGCACCTGATGCTGGCATCGACCTCCTCCATCTACGGCGCCAACGAGAAAATCCCGTTCGCGGAAAGCGACAAGGCCGATGAGCCGATGACGCTTTATGCGGCCACCAAAAAATCGATGGAGCTGATGGCGCATTCCTATGCCCATCTTCACAAGCTTCCGACGACTGCCTTCCGCTTCTTCACCGTCTACGGACCATGGGGACGCCCGGACATGGCGCCGATCAAGTTTGTTGATGCCGTTTCCAACGGCCGGCCGATCGACATTTATGGCCAGGGTAACATGAGCCGTGACTTCACCTATATCGACGATCTCGTCGAAGGCATTGTGCGGCTAAGCCAGATCATCCCTTCCGAGGAAAACCGGGTCACCGAGAACGGCGTCATCGATACACTTTCCCGCCACGCGCCGTTCCGCGTCGTCAATATCGGCGGCGGCCAACCGGTGGAACTGATGCATTTCGTCGAAACGGTCGAAAAGGCGGTGGGAAAACCGGCGATCCGCAACATGCTTCCGATGCAGCAGGGTGATGTTCCGCGAACCTTCGCGTCGCCTGATCTTCTCCGGGCTTTGACCGGTTTTGTGCCGCACACTCCTGTCGAAGAGGGCATCAAGGCCCTCGTCGCCTGGTATCGCGAGATGAACGGCCCGCTGCAGGAATAATCAAAGGGTCGCGAGCAGGCGGTTCGATAGCGTGCCGCCCGATGCCGCCTGCATCGACACCTTGGTCTCCACGGCCTCTATGATCGTATCGCTGAAGTCCACATTGGTAAGCTCCAGGATGTTGGACAGGCCGCCGGGCGAAAAGACGTTCACTTCGAGTATCTTGTCGCCGACGATATCGAGACCCACCAAAAACATCCCGTCTTCGACGAGCTTTGGCCGCATCATTTCGGCAAGCTCGACGATGTCGTCCGTCACCTTCACCGCTTCGGCGGTGCCGTTGGCATGAATATTGGAACGCAGGTCGCCCTTGGCCGGAACGCGGCGAAGCGCGGCATATTGGCCATCGCGCATCAGCGGCCTGCCGTTCATCATGAAAAAGCGGACGTCGCCTTCCTTCGCCGCAGGGAGATAGGCCTGCGCGATAAGATAACCTTCGAGGCTGACCGCCTCGAAAATCTGGTTGAGATTGGCTTCCTTACTGGACCCGATCTTGAAGACGTTCTTGCCACCGGACCCCTGAAGCGGCTTAACGATGACACCCTTGGGATGAGCATCGGCAAAAGCGCGGATTTCCTCGACATTGCGGGAGATAAGCGTCGTCGGCCGCACGATCTCGGGGAAGCTCTGGAAATAAAGCTTGTTCTGCGCTAGCGCCAGACCTTCCGGATCATTAAGCACGACGACGCCGCGCTGCTCGGCAAGCCTGCCGAACAGAATGCCGGCGTGAACCGCCCAGGGTCTGGTCGTCTGGTCGAGCGAAGGATCGTTGCGCAACATCAGCGCATCGATTTCCTCCACATCCATGGTCATCCGCTCGAGCGACTTGTCCTGCAGGGCGGCATGAAAGGCTTCGGGTTTCTTGTATTTTCCCTTACGCATGATCGTCGCATGGACGGCCAGCGTGTCGTCGGAGCGCAGGGTAAAATCGCCGGGCGTCAGATAGACCACCTCGTGGCCGCGATTGAGCGCCGCCATGGCCAGCAGACCGGTTGCGAAGGTCGGACCTTCGGTTTCGATGGAATTGACGAAAAATGCGATGCGCATAGAGCCCCTCCTATAATGTCGCCAGTTCGGCAATGGATAATCCCGCACGGATCTTTTCCAGGCGTTCATTCGCCTTTGCGGGTAACAGAAATGCTGGCCGCACGCCCGGGGGCCTTAACAGGCCACGCAGCGCAAGCTCCTGCATGATTGGAAAATGCTGGGCCGCGATCTTGCCCATCCAGAATGGATCGAGCGCACCGCCCCGGCGCAAATGCTCCATCACTTCAGAAAGACCCCGCAGATAGATTGCATCCTTCGAAAGGCCGCCGCCTCGATAGATGCGCAGCACCATATTGAAGGCGCCGGCCTCGTCGAAACCGTGCTCGCGCGTCATGATGCGAAAGGTGTCGACAAAGCTTGCGCCATCCAGCATCGCCGCGCAGCCGACAACGCGGCCGGCGATCAGCCGCAGGCGCTCGCGCGTCATCCCGCCGGCCAGATGCTCTGCCAGAACTGCCAATCCCTCCTGCACGCCCTCGTAACCCGATAGCCCCGTGCGGAAGAGGCGCAAGCCCTGAAACGAGCCGTTAAAATACGTAAGGAGGTGCACGCCGATCTCGTGCGACAACAGAGCCTCGACGCGGCGCTGTTCCATGACGGTGTGCCGGGAAATCAAAAGCTTCTCCCCCGTCACCATCAAGCCGGGCGGTAGGTCGTCACGAATTTCGACACGCGCCTTGAATTCCGGTTCTTCCGCCAGATAGGTCTCGATCATCTCACGCGATTTGCCAGCGACAGCGTAACAGTCCACCATCGCGATCGCGCCGCTCTCCTCTGCGCGCGGGCATTCATCGAGAACACGAAGCGCAAGCGTCAGAAGCTCCGGCTCGACAGCGCCATAAAGCGCGCGGGAGAAATCGGTGAAGGTTCGCCGGTGCAGGTTCGCGAGCATCGTCAGTTGCAGGTCGATCTCCTGCTGCTTTTCGCGATACAGATGGTAAAGCACCGGGTCTTCGAGGTGATCGAAGACCACAGAATAGAGCTTGCGTTTCTGTTCCTCCACATCGACGCCGAGCGGGCGATAAAGCAGGCGCGGCGCATACTGAAACCCGCCGTCGCGGAATTCCTCGAAGGCGCGCCGGGCATTGATCGGCGTGACGGAAAGAAGGAAGTCGAAAGAGGAGACGATATCGTCGATCGATCGGTCAGCACGTTTCACCGCATCGACAAATGCCTTGCGGCCCAGCGCCCGGTGCGTGGTGACTTTCAGCGCGTCCATGCCGGAGGAAAAAGCCGAGAATGCCTGGAGACCCGCATCGAAGAGATCGGCGATCATTGTTTCGCGAAGGCCGGGATAATCCGCACCGGATTCCGGTTGGCGATAGATCGGCGCAAAGCGCACGCTGATGCATGGGAACTCCAGATTGGCATTCTGGAATCTGAGTATTGGATCCGCCTCAGGCTCGGGGCGGGTGATGCGGGGCGTGCGAAACCGGACCTCCGCATCGCAGACCGCCTTGATAAACACCCTGCGCGCCTTTTGCGTTTCCGGCTCCGTCGTCGCAGAGATTGAGACCTCGTAGTGCGGCAGAAAAGGTGAATCGTCCGCAAGGAGAATGTCGTGTTCCAGTTCGCCAATATCGAGAACGATAAAGGCGCCGAAACGCGCCTGCATCACAGCACCAACCGCCTTTATCAGCGGCGCGGCTTCCTGAATGTTCGAAGCGATGAGGTAGGAAGCATGGGCTGCGGCGATGTCCCGGGCCGCCAAATTCTTCGTGCCGCCGGTCAGGTGCAGGCAGAGAAACGGCAGCGGCCGGTCGATATGGAGGCGGCCATCCTTCCCCACATCACGGCGGATTGCCTTTCCGGCTTCAAGGCATGATGTAACGTCATCGACCAGATCGTTCACGGACGGCGGCGCATGTCGGGCGGATGAGAGGTTCATCGCCGCGACCTCAGGAAGTCTTCGAGAACTGGTTGAAGGGACACGACAGTGTCCCTGATATCAGCAATGACACGCCTGTCTGGCTCACCGGTCCATTCGTCCATGAAGAATTTCTTGAACTCAATCGCGATGGCACAGCCATTCTCGGGAAAACGCTCATGGATGAAGCGGGTCTGCTCTCCCTTGCCCTGAAACGCAACGTTCTCACGCACGTCGAGGCGGCGTCCACCGATGGTGGCGGATGCAAAATGGCGACCGACGATGCTAACGACATCGCCCCAGCGGCTACGGTCCATGGAAAAGGTGCCGATATTAATGTCCGGCGCTTCCGCCTGCGCGGTCGGCGGTGCAGAAGCCCCCTGCCGACGATGATTGTAGCTGTGCACATCAAGGACCACAAAAGCGCCGTGCCGCCTTTCGACAGCCGATAGCACGCTCTCCAGCATCGCATAATAATCGGCGTGGAAGTCGAGAGAATGGGAAATTGCCTGCTCGGAGGGCTGCTCTTTCCAGACCTCAAGGCCCCAGGACTGTTCGGGTCTCAGATACACTGCCTGGTCGGCGGCGCGGTTGAGGTCGACCTCGAACCGCGAATGGTGAACGACAATGCGGTTGGTGAGGCCGGCAATCATCTCACCGGTGAAAGGGTCTTCCTCTCTCAGACATTGCTCGTCGGACAGGGCGATAAGACCGGCGACATCGGGCCGGATCTGGTGGCCATCATGAATAGCCGTGCCAACGATCGGCGAGCCGCCGAAGTCGATCGTCCAGAAGCCCTTGTTTTCGTTGATACGCTTGCCTTCACCGTCGTTTGTTCTGGCTGACATGCTGCCTCCCTGCATCGGGGGTAAAACAGCACGACCTCAGCATTTGTTCCGGTAAAAATTGTGCGCGATCTAGTCGTCGTCAACACGAGTTCAACAGAAAAAATGCGGAACCATACCGAAAAGCTCACGTTGTTCTGGCAGGAGGGGCCGCCGTGTCAAACGGACGCGATGGCGCTGAAGAACATCGGGATTTTTCCGTTTTCTCCCGATGGCCAACGAAATGGCAGCCGAGCTTCTTACCCATCCGGCATCCCCTCCGCTTCGCTTTCCACGCACAAGGAGCCGCGACATGGAAAAGACCGAAACGCGCAAGATCGCCGAGGAATATCTGCGTCTCGGCGGCACCCGCCAGGTGATGATCGACGACAACAAGACCTTCGTGCGCCAGTGGGAGCACGAGCCTGCCGAGGCAGAAAAGTTCTGGCGGGAAAATATCGAAAAGCTCGATGCGGAACGCCGCAAGGACGTGGAATTTTTCCTGCCATCCATCAATTCCGACCAGGAAGACTGAAATCAAAAGGAGATCGACATGACTTCCATCAACTCTGCAAAAATCCTTATCCTCGCAACCGATGGCTACGAGCGTTCAGAATTGCGCGTGCCCTATGACCAGCTCAAGGCCAAGGGTGCGGACGTGAAGATCGCTTCCATCAAGGAAGGCGAAATCAAGAGCTGGGATGAGAAAGACTGGGGCGACAGTATTGCCGTCGACATCCAGGCAAAGACCGTGAAGACAGAAGATTTCGATGCGCTGGTGCTTCCCGGCGGCCAGATCAATCCTGACGTGCTGCGCCATGATGAAGACGCGATGCGCGTCGTGCGCGACTTCGTCAAATCCGGCAAGGTGGTCGCCGCGATTTGCCACGCGCCCTGGCTGCTGATCGAAGCAGACGCCCTGCGCGGACGCGACGCCACCTCCTACTGGTCGATCAAGACCGACGTCAAGAACGCCGGTGCCAACTGGAAAGACGAGCAGGTGGTGACGGACAAGGGCATCATTACTTCTCGCAGCCCTGACGACCTGGATGCCTTCGTCGCGAAGATCGTTGAGGAGGTCGAGGAAGGCCGCCACGAACGCCGCGCCGCGTGATCGGTCCTTGACGCCCTCATGCCGCCGGCCCTGCCGGCGGCATTTTTATTCGGGAGGAAGACATGAAAAGCAGATTACTGGCAGGCGGCGCGGAGCGGACTTTCATCCTCGTCATCGAACCCGAGGAAGAAGCCTTCGAGGCGATCAAGCGCTTTGCCAAAAGAGAAAATATCAATGCCGCGTCAGTGACCGCGATCGGCGCCTTTTCGACGGCGACGCTCGCTTTTTTCGATCTCGCCAGCAAAGAATACAAGGAAATTCCGGTAAGTGCGCAGAGCGAGGTCCTGAGCATGCTCGGCGATATCGTGCTCGACGAAAACGATACGCCCAATCCTCACCTGCACGTCGTGCTGGGCTTTGCCGACGGCTCGACGAGAGGAGGCCATTTCCTGAAGGGTATGGTACGGCCGACACTGGAGGTGGTTATCCGCGAGACGCCTGCGGAACTGCGACGGAGCTACAGCAAAGACTTTGGCATCGCATTGATCGATCCTGCGCGCTGACACGACGGAACCGGAAAAACGCGCTGGCGTTATTGGCGTGTATCTGGGGGCAGCATGGCGACAGCAATAGATCGTAAAGACGGGGAAGACGGCGAGGTTAGAAAGTTTCTGATCGGCCTTGCGCGTGGAACGGCTGGTGCGCTGCTGTTTGCCCTGCCGATGCTAATGACCATGGAAATGTGGTTTCTGGGTCTCTACATCAACCCATGGCGCCTTCTGCTGCTCTGCGTCCTTAATCTCCCGCTTCTTTTCCTTCTTGCTCGCCGCATCGGTTTTGAGAACATCCACTCCTGGGGCCAGGCTTTAAGGGATGCGATAACAGCTTATGGCCTGGGCATAATGGTCAGCGCAGCCGTGCTCCTTCTGTTCGGCATACTGGACGACCAGCTCACCGCGTCGACGGCCGTTGCGAAAGTTGCGCTGCAATCTGTGCCTGCCAGCATTGGCGCTCTTCTTGGCCGCAGCCAGCTTGGCCAGCACTCCGACGATGACGATGAAGAAGACGACGAATATTCCGGCGAGACCGGTTATCTGCACGAGCTGTTCATGATGATGGTGGGCGCGCTTTTTCTCAGCCTGAATGTCGCGCCGACGGAAGAAATGATCCTGATTGCCTACAAGGTGACGCCCTTTCACATTCTTGCGCTCTCCCTGCTGTCCATCGCCGTCATGCACGGTTTTGTCTATGCGCTTCATTTCAAGGGATCACATCAGCTGGATGAAGGCCAGCAATGGTGGCAATCCTTCATCCGCTTTACCCTGCCCGGTTATGTCGTCGCCATCGCCATCAGCATTTATACGCTCTGGACCTTCGAACGCCTCGACCATACGTCGCTATCGCAGATCATGAATGCTGCGGTCATTCTGGGTGTTCCCGCCTCGATCGGCGCGGCGTCGGCCCGGCTGATCCTGTGAGGACAAGATGACGACATCAAAAAACGGAAAACAGACGGAAAGTTCAAATCCGCATTGGATTGAATGGGTAACGGGCATCGCCTGCACCTTGCTGGTTGCCGCGATGCTGGGCTGGATCGCCTATGACATCTACCGCTATTCCCCTGAGGAGGCACGCTTTGAGGTGGCCGTCAGCAATGTCGAGGGCGAGCCGGGACAATATCGCGTGAAATTCGACATCCGCAATCTTTCGATGACCACGGCAGCCCAGGTCAAGGTGCAAGGAGACCTCGAGCGGAATGACGCAGCGCCGGAAAACGCCGACGTGACCTTCGATTATGTCGCATCGGAATCCAGCGACAGCGGCACACTCTTCTTCCGTAACGATCCACGCAGCGGAACACTCACCCTCAGCGTCGCCGGCTATACCGAGCCGTGAGCCATCGCCATCGTGTCTGTTTGCGGTAGCTCGCTCATTCTTCCTTGATACCCGCGATGACCTGGACGCGACGCAGCATCCACAGCACGATGATGCCCACGGCCGACGCGAGGAAAGCCAAGGGCCACAGGCCGAGACCGGCCGAGAGGCCGATGGCCGCCGAAAGCCACATGCTGGCCCCGGTCGTCAGGCCTTTGACATCGCCTCGCGTATAAACGACCACGCCCGCGGCAAGAAACGCGATGCCGGCAGTTACTGCCTCCACAAGGCGGATAGGATCGAGCCGCGCTGCCTCCTGGCCTTCGGCCATCGTTTCCATCATATGGATGGTGATGATGCAGAACGTGACGGCGGCCAGGCCGATCAGCATGTTGGTGCGCAGGCCCGCCGTGTTCCTGTGGAACTCCCGCTCCAAACCGATCAGACCGCACAGGATGACGGCACCGAAGATGCGCACGACAAGCACCTCGAACGGAATGGAAATATCCATTGAAAATTCTTCTGCCAGACTCTGCGGCATGTTCGCACTCCTCCGTAAACTGGTCACACTAAGCGCGAACGCGCGCATTGGTTCCGCCCGCGCAATATAAACCTTGTGCACAACCAACCCGGAACCATAGGAGCGGCGGACAGTTTGTCTCCCGTGCGCATGACGCACTTCATGCTATTCACTTCATGGGAGAAGAACCAATGGCCGAGAAGAAACTCGATGACCTTTTTTATGATACGCTCAAGGACATCTATTATGCCGAAAGGCAGATCCTGAAGGCCCTGCCAAAAATGGCGCGGGCAGCCACAGACCCGAAACTCAAACAGGCCTTCGAGAAGCACAAGGACGAGACGCAGGGTCAGATCGAGCGCCTGCAGGAAGTGTTCGAGATCATCGGCAAACGGGCGCAGGGCAAGACCTGTGAAGCTATCCAGGGCATCATCGCGGAAGGCGAAGAGATCATGGACGACTTTAAGGGTTCGCCCGCTCTCGATGCCGGCCTCGTGTCGTCTGCACAGGCAGTCGAACATTATGAAATTGCCCGCTACGGCACACTGAAGGCGTGGGCGGAAAAGCTGGGCCATACCAAGGCTGTGTCGTTGCTCGACGCGACCCTCAAGGAGGAGTCCAAGACAGACGACGCGCTTACCGCACTCGCTAAAACGTCGGTCAATGCTGCCGGCGAGAAAAAGGCGGCCTGATACCGCCCGCAGAGCACGTCGGGGTTCGAAACAACCCCGCGTGCCCCACCGCCATCGCATGAGACGTAAGTAAAACGCGACCCGCTTTTACTGGAATGCAATAAAAACCGGAATGGCCAACCATTCCGGTTTTTTACGGGCCCGAAACCTGCCGTTGTTACGGCAGGGTATAAGCGATGACATAGTCCCCGGGCTTGGTTCCGACAGACCCGTGACCGCCGGCCACCATCACCACATACTGTTTCCCGTTATCGAGGGAGTAGGTCATGGGCGTCGCTTGGCCGCCGGCGGGCAGACGTGCTTCCCACAGCTGTTTGCCAGTCGTCAGGTTGTAGGCCCGCAGATAGTTATCAACAGCGGCACCGAGGAAAGCCACGCCGCCCTTGGTGATCATCGGACCACCGATGCCCGGAACACCTACCTTGAACGGCAGCGGCAGGGGCGTCATGTCATAAACCGTACCATTCTTGTGCTTGTAGGCGACATCGCCGGTACGCAGGTCGGCTCCTGTGACATAACCCCATGGCGGCGCCTGGCAGGGAACCTGCAACGGTCCGAGGAAGGGTCCCATGAACACACCGTAGGGTGCGCCATCGTTGCGGTTCAATCCCTGTTCGCTGCCCTTTTCGTCCTGTCCCTTTGGCGGGATATCGGCGCGCGGCACGAGTTGCGAGGTGAAGGCGAGATAGGTCGGCATGCCGAACATCACCTGACGCTCGGGGTCAACGGCCACGCTGCCCCAGTTGAACGTGCCGAAATTGCCGGGATAAATGATCGATCCCTTGAGTGAAGGCGGCGTGTAACGGCCTTTATAATTCAACTGATGGAAACGAATCCGGCAAGCCAGCTGGTCGAACATGGAGACGCCCCACATGTCCTTTTCCCGCAATGGCTCCGGCTTGAAGGACAAGGCTGTCGTTGGCTGCGTCGGAGACGTGAAATCCTCGGGGATCGCACCATCAGGGGCAGGTTCTTCGGTAATCGGCAGCAGCGGCTCGCCGGTGCGGCGGTCAAGAACATAGATGTCGCCCTGTTTCGTAGGTCCGACGAGCGCAGGCACGGTCTGGCCATCCTTGGTGATGTCGAGCAGCACCGGCTGCGCCGGTACGTCCATATCCCAAAGGTCGTGGTGAACCGTCTGGCGAACCCAGCGATCCTTGCCGGTGTTGATATCAAGCGCGACGATGGAGGAAGAATATTTCTCCACGTTCTCGCTGCGGCCCATGCCCAGCTGGTCCGGCACCTGATTGCCAAGGGGGATATAAACCAGACCAAGGCCTTCATCGTAACTGAAGACCGACCAGCTGTTTGGCGAGTTCGTGGTATAGGTTTCGCCGGCGGCAATCGGCTCGGTTTTCGTTGGATTGCCCGAATCCCAGTTCCAGAGCAGTTCACCGCTATTCACATCGAAAGCACGGATGACACCGGACTGCTCCTGCGTCGAATAGTTATCGTTCACAGCGCCGCCAATGATGATCTTTCCAGCGGCAATGACCGGCGGTGAGGTGGAATAATAATAGCCTGCCGGGTTGTATTTCATGCCTTGCTCAAGATGGAGAACACCCTGATCGGCAAAGGAGGTGCAGACCTGACCCGTGCCGGCATCGAGGGCGATCAGGCGCGCGTCAGAGGTAGGCAGGTAAACGCGCTGGGCGCAGGCCGTGCCTTCTACAGCGCTGGGTTCGGCGTAATAGGAAACACCGCGGCAGGTCTGGTGCTGACGGTCCGGATTGAGGCCGACATTCGGGTCGTATTTCCACTTCTCCTTGCCGGTGGCAGCATCGATGGCGATTGCCCAGTTATGCGGGGTGCAGATGTAAAGCGTGTTACCGATCTTAAGCGGCGTCACCTGGTAGGTGGTTTCGCCGACATCGTCAGGCAGCTTCACATCACCCGTCTGGTAGCGCCACGCTTCCTTAAGCTGGGAGACATTGTCGACGTTGACCTGCGTCAGGGGGGAATATCGCTGACCATAGGGCGTGCGGCCATATTGATGCCAGTCTCCGTCAGGCACATCGCCGCCATAAACAGGTGCCGCCGAAGCGGTTTCCTGCGGCAGCGAGCCCGGCTGGTCATGTGGATCCTGTGCCATGGAATAACCGGCCACAGCAATGGATGCCAGGACGGAAAGCGCGAGCGGCCAAGCGTTCGGGCCATAGCTCAGCCCGGTCGGACTGGAAAAACCCAGCGGTTTCCTGACCCACGGCACCAGTAGCCAAAGACCGATAACGATGATGACGCCGCCGCGCGGTCCAAGCTGCCACCAGTCGAAACCGACTTCCCAGACTGCCCAGGCGAGCGTCGCCACGATGAAGATGGCATAGACGTGAAGGGCGGCGCGATTGCGCTTGAACAGCAGAAACGCTGTCAGGAGGAAGGCCAACCCTGAAAGAACATAATAAAAGCTCCCGCCCAGCATAACGAGCTCGGAGCCGAAGCCGAACAGCGCAAGGCCGATCAGCGCGAGAATAACTGCAGTGACCGTGACTGCCATGTATGAGACCCCCGATTCCTGTCACTTTGGGTCGAACGGAATCGAGGGCGATATGGTTCCATACTATTTATCACCATGGGTATTTAGCCCATGATGGTTATGGGCTCCGGGGCGCGCCGGTTGAATCCTGCGGTGTCGGGTTGGTTTCCGTCGAAGACGGAGCGGCCGGGCGGCCATTGGCAGGGTCATTGTCGAAGGTACCGGAACCCGATGGCTGCTGAGGCACGGGTGCGGTTTCCGTTTGCGGGTTCGGCGGCAGGTTCTCGTCCGGTTTGAAGACGGAATATTCCACTACGCCCCAAACCACCAACGCCAGAAGCACGCTGACGATCAGGATGACGAGAACAGGTCGACCGCGCGAACCCTGGCGTGCGCGCGTCGCTGTTTCCGCTCTGGGTGCATCCTGGCTGCGCATATAGCCGGTATTGTCTCTAGCCATATCTCTCACTCCCTGTGTCCTTTGGAAATCTAATCCCCGGCGACGGGTTTTGTTCCAGACAGGACAGGATGACCGAGACAGACCAAAGCACTGGTTTGCAAACCTGCTTTTTGACGTCGAGATGCTTTCAGCTCATTTTGCGGTCCAGCCGCCATCGATGGAGATGGTGGTGCCGGTGATGGAACGCGCCATATCGCCGGCGAGATAAAGCGCCATCTCGGCGATTTCCTCCGGCTGGATGAAGCGTTTTGTCGGCTGCGGCGCAAGCATGACCTTTTTCACCACGTCATCCTCGCTCATACCGTGCACCCGTGCCTGATCGGCCACCTGCGCGGCAACAAGCGGGGTCCAGACATAACCGGGGCAGATGGCATTGCAGGTGATACCGAGCTCCGCTATCTCCAGTGCGACGCTCTTCGTCAGCCCCACCACCGCATGTTTGGTCGCAACATAAGGCGCCTTGAAGGGCGAGGCGCGCAGGCCATGGGCAGATGCGATATTGACGATGCGACCCCAACCCCTCTCCTTCATGCCCGGCAGGGCCGCGTGGATGGTGTGAAAGGCGCTGTCGAGTGAGATGGAAACGATGCGGGAGAAATCCGCTGCATCGAACTCATCGATGGGTGCGACCTTCTGAATGCCGGCATTGTTGACGAGGACATCGATATGGCCGAACTCAGCGATGACCTTTTCCGGCAGATGCGCGCTTTCGTCATGTTTGGCGAGGTTGGCTGAAAAATAGACCGGCCTGTGCCGCGCGACCCTTGCAACTGTCTCCAGCGCCTGCCTCGCCTCCTCGGGGGTCTCTAGCCCATGCACCGCGACCAGATACCCTGCTTCGGCAAAACGTTTGGCGATGGCGAGCCCGATGCCGCTGGTGGAACCCGTAACCAGCACGGTCTTTGGTTGATCCTCCATCGGCCTAGTCCCTCAGCTGCGGCAGGTTGCGGAAAAGCTCAAGCGATTCCGGATTGGCGAGCGCATCGGTATTCTTGACCAGCCGCCCGTGAATGGTATCGCGTACCGCGATTTCGGAAATCTTGCCCGACCGGGTGCGGGGAATGGCACTGACGGCGATGATTTTTGCTGGAACGTGCCGCGGCGTCGCGCCTGAGCGGATGCGGCTGCGGATCGTCTTTTCCAGCTCTTCCGTAAGCGCAGCACCTTCCTTCATGCGCAGGAAAAGGACGACCCGCTGGTCGCCCTCGATATCCTGGCCGACGGCAATGGCCTCCTCGACCTCAGGCACGGCTTCCACCTGCCGGTAGATCTCTGCCGTTCCAATACGGACGCCGCCGGGATTGAGCGTCGTGTCGGAACGACCGTGAATGACGTATCCGCCGGAAGGCCGCAGTTCGGCAAAATCGCCATGCGCCCAAAGGCCGGGGAACCGTTCGAAGTAGGCGGCCCGATAGCGCGAACCATCGTCGTCGCCCCAGAATCTCACCGGCATGGAAAGATGGGCATTGCGGCAGACGAGTTCACCGGCAACGCCACGAACGGAACGGCCCTCATCGTCAAGCGTATCGATATCCATGCCCAGCATGGCGCCCTGCAATTCGCCGCGATGAACCGGCTGCAGCGGATTACCGCCGAGGAAACAGGCGCAGATGTCGGTACCGCCGGAAATGGAGGCGAGATGCACATCCGCTTTCCAGTCGCGATAGATGTAATCGAAGGACTGCGGGATGAGCGGCGAGCCGGTGGAGAGGATTGTCCGCAGCGATGACAGATCGTGGCTTTCGCGGGGTGTCAGTCCGGCCTTCAGGCAGGCGTCAATGAACTTCGCCGACGTGCCGAAAGTCGCAATACGTTCGGCATCGATGAGATCGATCAACCGGCCGGGCGTCGGATAGCCGGGATTGCCATCATAAGTGACGAGAGTGGCACCGAGCGCCAGACCGGAGACCTGCCAGTTCCACATCATCCAGCCGCAGGTGGTGAAATAGAAGAAGCGCTCGCCCTCCTTGATATCGCATTGCAGCTTCTGCTCCTTCATGTGCTGGAGAAGCAGTCCACCGCCGGAATGGGTGATGCATTTCGGCTTGCCGGTCGTGCCGGAGGAATAAAGGATCGCCAGCGGCGCCTTGACGGGCAGACGATTGAAGGCAATCTCGCCCGCAGCATAAGGCGCGACGAGATCCGCAAGCGTCACGCAGCCGAGATCGGCAAGGCTTTCGGGTACGGTTTCGCCGATCAGGACGATTTGCTCCGGACCCGCACTATCAGCTACGGCGCGGATGGTGGGTCCGACGTCGATGCGTTTGCCGGCATAGCCATATTCCGGTACGGCGATGAGAACTTTGGGATCGATTTGGGAAAGGCGGTCCGAGGCACCTGCGGGGCCGAAATCCGGGGAGCAGGACGACCAGATGGCACCGATGGCGCTCACGGCCAGATATCCCACGATCGCTTCTATGTCATGGGTGACGATCGCGCCGACGCGGTCGCCTTCCCGCACGCCAGCATGAACGAGCGCCTGCACCATGCGCGACACGTCGTCATAAAGCGCTTTGCGGCTTATCTCGCGCCGTGTGCCGTCGTCCCGGTGCGCGATGATGGCGAGACGCTCATCGGCATCGCGCAGGAGGTTTTCGGCATAATTCAACCTCGCGCCCGGATAAAACTCGGCCTCCCGAATCGTTGCGCCCGGCTTGAACGCTACCTCGCCGCGCGCACCTATAATGCCGAGCTCGTCCCACAGCGCATTGTAAAAATCTTCCGGCGCGTCGATGGACCAGCGCAGCAGGCCAGCATAATCATCGGCGGCCTGCCCGTGGAGCTCTGCCGTTTTTGTCGCGAAGGAAAAAAGCGCCGAGCCCATCACCCGCTCTTCCGGCGGCACCCATAGAATCTCGGATGGCGTTGCGGCTGTCATGCTTTGCTCCCGCGCAGCATTTCCACTATTGCGGAAAAATCACGCCCGCCCTGCCCGTCGTCAACGAAGCTCTCGTAAAGCGCTGTTGCAGCAGCACCAAGCGGTGTAGAGGCGTCGGCCCCATTGGCCGCCTCCTGAGAAAGCTTCAGGTCCTTCAGCATCAAGGCCGCGGCAAATCCGGGCTGGTAATCCTTGTTGGCGGGTGATGTCGGCACCGGGCCCGGCACCGGGCAATAGGTGGTGAGCGACCAGCATTGCCCGGAAGATGTGGAGGCGACATCGAACAGCGCCTGGTGCGAAAGTCCGAGTTTTTCGCCGAGCACGAAAGCCTCGGAAACCGCGATCATGGAAATGCCGAGGATCATGTTGTTGCAGATCTTGGCCGCCTGCCCATTGCCGCCCTTGCCGCAATGCACGATCTTCTTGCCCATGGCTTCCAGCAGCGGCCTCGCTGCCGAAAAAGCCTCCGCCTCACCGCCGCACATGAAGGTCAGGGTGCCCGCCGCCGCGCCGCCCGTGCCGCCGGAAACGGGGGCGTCGACCGAAGGGCAGCCAGCGGAAGCGGCCAGTTCATGCGCCTTCAATGCACTTGCCATGTCCACAGTCGAGCAGTCGATAAGGAGCGTTCCGGCAGAGATTTTACCGACCAGATCGCCATAGGCCGAAACGACATGTTCGCCTTTCGGCAGCATGGTGATGACGACTTCAGCAGCTTTGACAGCTTCGGCAGAATCCGCGGCAACCGGAATGCCCGCCTCCTTTGCCGCTGCACGGCAGGCTTCGGCAAGATCATATCCCCTGACGGCATAACCCGCCTTGACGAGATTGGCGGCCATTGGCAGGCCCATATGTCCCAGCCCCAGAAAAGCGACGGTCTTCATCGGTAGGTTCCTTTCAGCGATTATCCGCAAGGATCATGTCGGCGGCCTTTTCGGCAATCATGATCGTCGGCGAATTGGTATTTCCGGATGTAATGCGCGGCATCACCGAGGCATCGGCGACGCGGAGCCCGGCGAGCCGGCGGAACTTCAGGCGTGCATCAACGACGCTTTCGATATCCGATCCCATGCGCAGCGTGCCGACAGGGTGGAAGATGGTGGTGCCGATATCACCTGCCGCCTTGGCAAGCTCATTGTCGTTTTCGAAGGAGGGACCGGGCCGGTATTCCTCCGGCCTGAAGCGGGAAAAGGCCGGCTGGGCGACGATGCGGCGCGTCAGTCGCATGGCATCTATGGCCACCTTCCGGTCGCCTTCGGTGGAAAGATAGTTCGGGCGGATTTCCGGTTGCATGGCGAAATCCGGTCCTTTCACATGCACTGAGCCACGGCTTTCCGGCCGCAGATTACAGACGCTTGCCGTTATCGCGGGAAAAGTGTGAACCGGGTCTCCGAACTTGTCGAGCGAAACCGGCTGGACGTGATACTCCAGATCGGCGGTTTCCTTTTCCGGCGAAGAGCGGGTGAAGACACCGAGCTGGCTCGGCGCCATGGACATCGGCCCGGAGCGCGTCAGCGCATATTCGAGGCCGATCCGCGCCTTGCCAAAGAGCGTCGAGGCCCGCTCATTCAGCGTCAGAACACCGGAGACCTTGTAGACCATGCGCAGCTGTAGATGGTCCTGCAGGTTTTCGCCCACCCCTTGAACCTCCGCCACCGTATCGATACCGGCAGCCTGCAACACATCCCCACGGCCGACCCCGGAAAGCTCCAGAATATGCGGCGAGCCGATCGCGCCGGCCGACAGCACGGTTTCGCGCCGCGCCCGCATTTTTTTCAGGACGCCGTCATGGTGGAATTCGACGCCCGTGACCCGGTCTTCTTCGATGATGAGCCGTTTGACGTGGGCTTTGGTTAAGACAGTGAGGTTCTTGCGGCCAAGCGCCGGTTTAAGGAAGGCTTTCGCCGTGTTCCAGCGCCAGCCCGCCCGCTGGTTGACATCGAAATAGCCGGCTCCTTCATTGTCTCCACGGTTGAAATCGTCAGTCGCGGGAATGCCCGCTTCTCCTGCCGCCTTCTGGAAGGCATCCAGCACATCCCAGCGCACGCGGGCCTTTTCCACCCGCCATTCGCCCCCGGAGGAATGCAGGTCACTCTTGCCGCGATAAAAATCCTCCGACTTCAGGAAATAGGGCAGGATGTCGTTCCACCCCCAGCCTTCGCAGCCAAGCTGGCGCCAGACGTCATAGTCCCGTGCCTGACCGCGCATGTAGATCATGCCGTTGATGGAGGAGCAGCCGCCCAGCACCTTGCCGCGCGGATAGATCAGCGCGCGTCCATTCAGGCCAGGCTCTTCCGCCGTCTTGAAACACCAGTCCGTGCGCGGATTGTTAATGCAATAGAGATAACCGACGGGAATATGGATCCAGTGGTAATTATCGTTGCCGCCCGCTTCCAAAAGCAGAACACGGTTGTTCGGGTCTTTCGAAAGGCGGTTGGCGAGAACGCATCCGGCACTGCCCGCCCCGATGACGATATAGTCATATTCGCCCATGCTCTTCTCCACACGCCGTCCTTGCCGCGTCGTCCCGAACGCGGGGAGGCTTTTGAGGTGTTTTCAAAATTGGCTAGCTGCGGTGCTGAAAGCCGAGTTTCCGCCCAAGCCGGGAAGCATAAAATTCACCGATCAGACCGCGACGGAACACCAGAACGCAGGCCATGAAAACGAGGCCGGTGATGATGGTGACCGGGAAATCCGAGGTCGCGAGATAGTTTTGCAAGGTGACGACGAGGCCCGCGCCGAAGATAGGGCCGATCATGGTGCCGATGCCGCCGAGCAGCGTCATGAGGATCACTTCGCCGGACATCTGCCAGGTCACATCCGTTAGCGTCGCGAACTGGAACACCAGCGCCTTCAGCCCACCCGCGAGACCGGCAAGCGCCGCCGACATGACGAACGCGCCGAGCTTGTAGCGCTGCACGCTATAGCCAAGCGAAATGGCGCGTTGCTCATTTTCGCGGATCGATTTCAGGATCATGCCGAAAGGCGAATTGACGAAACGCCAGATGACCAGCAGCGCCAGCACGAAGGCGGCAAGCACCGTGTAATAGATGTTGAGCGGGCCACTGAGATCGAGAATACCGAAGAGGTGGCCGCGCGGCACGCCCTGCAAACCATCCTCGCCATGGGTGAACGGCGCTTGCAGGCAGAAGAAATAAAACATCTGCGACAGGGCGAGCGTGATCATGGCGAAATAGATGCCCTGCCGGCGAATGGCGAAAAAACCGATGACGAGCCCCAAAAGCGCCGCGCCCGCCATGCCGATCACAAGGCCAATTTCCGGCGTGACACCCCATTCCTTCACCGAATAGGCGGTGAAATAGGCCGCACCGCCAAAGAATGCCGCATGGCCGAAGGAGAGCAGTCCGGTATAACCGATGAGAAGATTGAAAGCGCAGGCGAAAAGCGCGAAGCAGAGAAGCTTCATCAGGAAGATTGGATAAACGAACATCGGCGCGGCGACGAGCACGGCAAGCCCGGCCAGGATGAGCACGGTCTTGATGGTGGCTGCCGTCGTCGATACTTCCGTCTGCGGCATTGCACCGGCCGTCGGGCTATGAGTGGCTTTGGACATATCAGGCGTCCTTTCCGAAAAGTCCGGCGGGGCGGATGAGCAGCACAAAGGCCATGATGACGAAAATGACGATGTTGGAGGCCTCGGGATAGAACACCTTGGTGAGACCCTCGGCGATACCCAGCATGTAGCCGGTGACGATGGCGCCCATGATCGAGCCCATGCCGCCGACGACGACCACCGCAAAGACGACGATGATGAGGTTCGTGCCCATCAGCGGCGAGACCTGATAGATGGGGGCGGCGAGCACGCCGGTGAAACCCGCAAGGCCGGCACCCAGCGCATAGGTGAGCGTCAACAGAACAGGCACGTTAATGCCGAAAGCCTGCACAAGGGTCGGGTTTTCGGTCGCGGCGCGCAGATAGGAGCCGAGGCGCGTCTTTTCGATCAAGGCCCAGGTGGCGATGCACACGATCAGCGAAATCACGACGACGAAAGCGCGGTAGTTCGGCAGGAACATGAAGCCGAGATTGGTGCCGCCTGCCAGTTCGCGCGGCACCGAATAGGGTTGTCCCGCCGCGCCGTAAAGCCACCGGAACGTGCCTTCCACCACCAGCGCCAGGCCGAAGGTGAAGAGCAGACCATAGAGTGGATCGAGATCATATAGCCGTGACAGAAGGAAACGCTCTATGATGGCCCCAAACAGCGCGACGACGAGCGGCGTCACGATGAGCGCTACCCAGAAATTGATGCCGAAATATTGCAGGCCGAGAAAGGCGACAAAAGCGCCGAGCATATATTGCGCGCCATGGGCAAAATTGATGACGCGCAGCAGCCCGAAGATGACAGCGAGACCGAGCGACAGCAGCGCATAGAACGACCCATTGATAAGGCCGACAAGCAATTGCCCGAGGAGCGCCTGAATGGGAACGCCGAAGATCATCGTCATGGTTAAACCCCCAGCACCTTGTTAAGCTCACCCATGCGGGCGGAAAGCTCCCCCACCGGAAAATCGCCGACCATCTGGCCGTGGTCCATGAGGTAGAAGCGATCGGCGATGCGGCTCGCAAACCGGAAATTCTGCTCCACCAGAACCACGGTCATGCCTCGGCTCTTCAGCTTCTGCAAAACCTCTCCGATGCGCTGAACGATGACGGGAGCAAGCCCTTCGGTCGGCTCGTCCAGCAGCAGCACCTTGACGCCGGTGCGCAGGATGCGCGCCATCGCCAGCATCTGCTGCTCGCCGCCGGAGAGCTTCGTGCCGGGGCTGGTGCGGCGTTCGTAAAGATTGGGAAACAGCTCGTAGATTTCATCAAGCGTCATGCCGCCGGGCGCGACGACGGGCGGCAATTTCAGGTTTTCCTCGACGCTCAGCGTCGCGAAGATGCCGCGCTCTTCCGGCACGAAACCGAGGCCGTATTTCGCCGTACGATGCAGCGGCACCGGCATCATATCCTTGCCGCCGAGCTTGACGACGCCCTTGCGGTTGCGGATGATGCCCATGATGGTGCGCAACGTCGTGGTCTTGCCCACGCCATTGCGGCCGAGAATGGTGATGGTTTCACCCTCGCCGACCGTCAGATCGACGCCGTGCAGCGCCTGGCTTTCGCCATACCAGGATTTCAGGTTGGAGACTTCGAGCATCGCCGCCATATCAAGCCTCCTCCGTGCCCATATAGGCCGTGCGCACACGCGGATCGGCGGAAACCGTGGCATAATCGCCCTCAGCCAGAATTTCTCCACGCTGCAGAACAGTAACGTGATGGCAGATATCGGCCACGACCTTCAGATTATGTTCGACCATCAGCACCGCGCGGGTCTTTGCCACCTCACGAATAAGCTCGGCGACGTGAGAAACATCTTCCCCGCCCATGCCGGCCATCGGCTCGTCCAGCAGCAGAACCTTCGGATCGAGCGCCAGCGTGGTGGCGATTTCGAGAACCCGCTTGCGACCGTAGGAAAGATCGGCCGCAAGCGTATGTTTTTCCCGTGTCAGGCCAACCGTTGCGATCAACTCCTCGGCGCGGGCATTCAGCCTGTCGAGCGACGACAGCGGTAGCCAGAACTGCGTTGCAAGGCCATTCGGCCGCTGCAACGCAACCCGGACATTTTCCAGAACCGTCAAATGCGGAAACACCGCCGATATCTGGAAAGAGCGCACGAGACCGAGACGCGCCACCTTGTCCGGTGGCGTCTTTGTTATATCCGTTCCCATGAAGGTGATCGCCCCGCCTGTCGGCTGGAGAAACTTGGTCAACAGGTTGAAGACCGTTGTCTTGCCGGCGCCGTTGGGGCCGATCAGCGCATGGACGCGGGCGTGATGCACGTCGAGATCGACGTTTTTCACGGCTGCGAATGCGCCGAAGGTTTTAGTGAGATCACGCGCCGAAAGAACGACGCGAGGTTCTGCCTGCCCGGCGGGGGCGGGAGCGATCGTCATGACTTTCCCCTTTATTGCATCAGTCTTTTATTGCGTCACCAGCGGGCAACCGCTCTTTGCGGGGTCCATGAAGGCTTCCTTGCCGGGGATGGTGGCGAGAACCTTGTAATAATCCCAGGGCTGCTTGCTTTCGTCAGGCTTCTTCACTTCCATGAGGTACATGTCGTGGATCATGCGACCATTGGCGGCCACATGGCCGTCCTTGGCGAAGACGTCGTTGACGGGCATTTCCTTCATGGCTTTCGCGACGGCGTCGGCATCGTCGGTGCCGGCCTTTTCGATCGCCTTCAGATAATGCAAGACAGCGGAATAGGTGCCGGTGTGAACCATGTTCGGCATGGCGCCGGTGCGCTCCTTGAAGCGCTCACCAAACTTCCGCGATTCATCGTCGCGGTCCCAATAAAAACCTTCTGTCAGCGTCAATCCTTGAGCTGCCTCAAGGCCGAGGCCATGGACTTCGGCTAGCGTGAAGAGAAGCGCTGCAAGGCGCTGGCCGCCGGCAACGATACCGAATTCCGCCGCCTGCTTGATGGCGTTGGAGGTGTCGAGACCGGCATTGGCAAGACCGATAACCTTCGCGCCCGAGGACTGCGCCTGCAGCAGGAAGGACGAGTAGTCGGTCGTCGCCAGCGGATGGCGCACGGAGCCCAGCACCTTGCCGCCATTGGCCTTGACGAAATTGGACGTATTTTCTTCCAGCGAATAACCGAAGGCATAGTCGGCTGTCAGGAAGAACCAGCTGTCGCCGCCCTGTTTGACGAGCGCGCCACCGGTGCCGACAGCCAGCGAATAGGTGTCATAGGCCCAATGAAAACCATACGGGCTGCACTGCTTGCCGGTCAGCTCGGTGGTGGCAGCACCGGTATTGACGGTGATCTTCTTCTTGTCTTTGGAAAGCGCCTGCACGGCAAGGCCAACCGATGACGAGGTCAGTTCCATGATGGAATCGACCTGTTCGGTGTCGTACCACTGCCGGGCAATATTGGAGGCAACGTCAGCCTTGTTCTGATGGTCGGCGGTCACCACTTCCACCGGCGCACCGAGCACCTTGCCGCCGAAATCCTCGACCGCCATCTTCGCGGCTTCGTAAGAGTATTTGCCGCCGAAGTTGGCGTAAACGCCGGATTGGTCGTTCAGGATACCGATCTTGACCTTGCCGTCCGAAATCTCGGCAGCATAGGCAGCGGTGCCAGCGGCCAGTGCCATGGCCGTGGATAAAACGATACTCTTGCGCATGACTTCTCCTCCCAGAGAGATTGCGAGCCTCAGATTGTCTGTGCAGCGGTGAACCGAAACCCTGCACATGAATGGCCGCACCGCCCTCCTCAAAGCGGTGCATCCTGAGCGTAGACTTCTCGAATTCGGCCGTTGACACAAGAGCAAGTCATCATCAAATTGCGAACAGGAACTGTTCATTTTTGAACAAAACTCTTGATGGGAGACGAATATGGCCACGCCGTTCACCTGGGACGACCTGCAATATTTCCTGGCCGTGGCCCGCACCGGACAACTCTCATCCGCCGCCAGAAGCCTGCGCACCAGCCACGCCACCGTCTCCCGCCATATCGACCGGCTGGAATTTTCGCTTAAAACCAAGCTCTTCGAGCGAAACCCGCGCGGTTACGAACTGACAACGGTGGGTCGTCGACTGGTGGATACCGTCGAGCGCATAGAGGCTGAGGCTGAACGGCTGCAATCGGATATTTCCGAAAGCGGCAGCCTGCTGCGCGGCGTTGTGCGCCTGAGCGCCCCTGAAGGTTTTTCCAATTTTTTCTTCGTCGAAAGGCTGAAGGACTTCGCCGCCACTCATCCGCACATCATGGTGGAAATGGTGACGATCCAGCAGATCATGGCGCTTTCCCGTAAGGAGGCGGATGTGGCTGTCACGCTCGATCCGCCGAAGGCCGGTCCCTATATCAATGAACAGATCATCGATTACACGCTGCATATTTACGCCTCACGGTCCTATCTCGCCGGACAGCCGAAAATCACGAAGCGGGAAGACCTGCTCGACCACTTCTTCATCGGCTACGTGCAGGATCTGATCTTTTCGCCCGGCCTCGATTACATGCGCGACGTGCTTCCAGGCCTGCGGCCAAATTTCCAGTCTTCCAGCATCTTCGCACAGCTAACCGCCACGCTCGGAGGGCGAGGGCTCTGCATCCTGCCGAATTTCATCGCCGCGCGCTTTCCGGATTTACAGATGGTGCTTCCGGGTGAGGTCGAGCTGCGGCGAGGTTACTGGCTTACCAGCCACCAGGACTTTGCCAACGTGCCACGGGTGCGCTCCCTGATGGATTTCATCCTCGCCACCGCGCGCGCCCACGAAAAGCTCTTTATTCTCAACCGCGGCATCATGGTCTGAAATCGCGATCGTTCACATTTTGGCGACACCCTGTCTACGCCCGGCAGGTTGGAGGAACTGCCCCATTGCCTATATGAGGGACAACAACAGAGCTGGCTTGCAGAGCCGGCATCCTCCGACATCTGGAAGATCATTATGAAAAAGATCGGATTCCTATCCTTCGGCCACTGGACGCCCTCCCCCCAGTCGCAGACCCGCTCGGCAGCCGATACGCTGCTGCAATCGATAGACCTCGCCGTGGCTGCGGAGGAACTGGGGGCTGACGGCGCCTATTTCCGTGTGCACCATTTCGCCCGTCAGCTGGCCTCGCCCTTCCCGCTACTGGCCGCCGTCGGCGCCCGCACGAAGAAGATCGAGATCGGCACCGGCGTCATCGATATGCGCTACGAAAACCCGTTCTACATGGTGGAGGATGCCGGTTCGGCCGACCTCATCGCCGGTGGACGCCTGCAGCTCGGCATCAGCCGCGGCTCGCCTGAACAGGTCATCGACGGCTGGCGTTATTTCGGTTACCGACCGGCTGAGGGCCAGAGCGAAGAAGATATGGCGCGTCAGCACACCGAGGTCTTCCTCGAGCTTTTGAAGGGCGAAGGCTTTGCCGAGCCGAACCCGCGGCCGATGTTCCCCAACCCACCCGGCCTTCTGCGGCTGGAGCCGCATTCGGAAGGTTTGCGTGAGCGCATCTGGTGGGGTTCGAGCTCCAATGCAACGGCGGTGTGGGCGGCAAAGCTTGGCATGAACCTGCAAAGTTCCACGCTCAAGACGGACGAAACGGGTGAGCCTTTCCACGTCCAGCAGGCGCAGCAGATCCGCACCTTCCGGGAAGCCTGGAAGGAGGCCGGACATGCCCGCGAGCCGCGCGTCTCCGTCAGCCGCAGCATTTTCGCCCTCGTCAATGATCGCGACCGCGCCTATTTCGGTTACGGTAACGAAGGCGACGACAAGATCGGCTATATCGACGACAAGACGCGCGCGATCTTCGGACGCAGCTATGCCGCCGAACCGGAAAAGCTGATCGAACAGCTGAGGGCCGACGAAGCCATCGCCGAGGCCGACACGCTGTTGCTGACCGTGCCGAACCAGCTGGGCGTCGATTACAACGCCCATGTGATCGAGACCATCCTGAAGCAGGTGGCGCCGGCACTCGGCTGGCGTTAAATTTGGAAAAATTGCACCATCCACACTCCGTCACCCCGGACTAGATTCGGGGTCCAGCGCGATCAAGTCTTTGATCGCGAGAGACTCTTTTCACGGCGCAGACGCGCCGTGGCTGGATGCCGGAGCTAGTCCGGCATGACGGAGGACGGACTTACCTCCATTAAAATCCGGGCTGTGTACCGCTGTTCATTTCACCGCCTTGCCATAACGGGCGAAGCTTTCCGTCAGCGGCGTGGTGCTCGCACCCGGCTGCTCGGGCCGTTTGTAAACACCATCACGCACCTGGATCGGTTCTTCAAAATGATCCTTGATCCAGGGTATAAATTCGAGAATGGTCGAAGCCGGGTGCCAGTAGCTCAGATGCACATGCACCTGGCTCATCTCGCCGGCGTGCGGCACGACAGGCAGGCGATGGGCGAGTGCCAGATCCGCGACCTGGATATATTCGGTGATGCCGCCAAGCCGCGTCACGTCAGGCTGGACGTAGGCGACCGCGCCTGCATCGATGAACGAACGGAACGCATCCACCGTGTAGAGCTGCTCGCCCAGCGCAATCGGGATAGTGGTATTGCGCGCCAGCCGGGCATGGCTCGTCACATCGTCGTACCACAGCGGCTCCTCGAACCAGTAGATGTCCAGATCCCTCGCTGCCGCACAGAAGCGCTGGCATGTGGGCAAATCCCACTTGCCGTTGCCGTCGATGGCGATGCGGATGGATGAGCCGACGCGTTTGCGCACGGCAGCGAGCCGGGCGATGTCGATATTCGGATCGTCATGCCCGACCTTGATCTTCAATCGGGTAAAGCCGTCTTCCTCCACGGCCCTTGTGCTGCCTGCGAGCAAATCGTCCAACGAGAAGGAAAGCCAGCCGATATCGGTATTGTAAGCTTCCACCGCCGGCGTGCGTGCACCGCCGAGATAGTGCCACAGCGGCACACCCGCCTTTTTCGCCTTCAGGTCCCAGAGAGCCACATCGATCGCGGCTAACGCCAGATGCGTGATGCCGGCCCTGCCGACCCATTGGAGCGAGGGATAACGGGCGAGTTTCATCCAGAGCCGTGAATGCTCCGACGCATCCTCGCCGACGAGCAATGGTGCATAACAATCGCTAATACAGGATGTAATCAACCTGTCCGACGCCAGATGCGCATGGGTGCCGGTGAAACCATAGCCCTCAAGGCCCTCGCTGGTGGTGATCTTCGCGCCGACGACGCCCCAATGCGTGATGCTGTGGGTGGAATCCGAAATGGAGTCCGAGGTCAGCGGCAGGTGCAGGATGAAGGGTTCGACGGTGGTGATTTTCATGATCGGTCATTCCTCGATTGCTGATTGCTTGCGGGGAGGAATAGACGCCGCGTCCCCGCGACCATGGCCGCGAAGATGGCTTTCGGGAAATGGCCCGACCGCCCTCCTCCAGCAGCCGGCTTCCGACGATGGATAGAGCTAAAGGAAAAACGGCACTTGTAAAATAAAAAATTTTTTATTTTTAATATTCAGCCATTGTCAGCCCTTCGAAGCTGGGCAATGATGCCGCCATGAACTCGCTGGTCAAAGTCACGCTCGCCGAACAGGCGCATCAGGAACTGCGCGCGCGCATCGTCAGCGGCAGATTGCGCGGCGGCGAACGGCTGCTGCCCAATGAGCTTGCCGCCGATCTTGGCATCAGCCCCACGCCGGTCAAGGAAGCCTGCCTGAAACTCGAGGCCGATGGCCTGGTGGTCAATTCCTCCCGTCGCGGCATGGTGGTGCGCAATTTCACCGTGGAGGATGTGGAGGAACTTTACGCCGCCAGAATGCTGCTCGAAAAAGGTGCGGTGGATGTGGCCTTCGATGCCGGCCAACTGGACGGAGCGCTGCACGCGACACTGCTGGAAAGCCTTGCGAAACATCGCGAGTTCGCCAAGGGCTCGACCCTGGACGAATTGTCGAAAGCGCTTTTTTATGACCGCAGCTTCCACACGACCCTTGTGTCGGCGGCGCGCATTCCCGTCATTTCCGGCTCGCATGAGCGCATTCTCGACCAGACCCACACGGTCTTCGTCTCGATCCTCGGTGATTACGCCCGCTCGGTCGAGGAGCACCAGAATATTGCCGACGCCATTGCCGCCGGCAGTAAGGCCCAGATCATCGATGCGCTGTGGCGGCATCTGGAGCGCAGCCGCCAGAACACGCTGCGTCAGGTTCGGCTCCTAAAAGAGGCCGGGGCATGACCTGTCACGATTTAAGGCCTGAAAAAGAAAGGGCCGGAAATCCGGCCCTTCTCACTTGTTGATCTATCGATGCGTCGATTTCACACCGTCGCGCCCTGTCGCGCCGCCTTGCGGCGTTCAACGCGGGCGCGGATTGCCTCCACATCCGTGACGGGCGTGGCGGCAAAAAGCTGCCGCGTATAGGGATGCTTCGGATCGGCGAAAAGCTCCTCACGCGTGCCTTGCTCCACAGCTTCGCCTTTGGAAATGACCAGCACGTCGTCAGCTATATAGCGGACCACCGAAAGATCGTGGCTCACGAAGACATAGGTCAGCTCGAATTCTTCCTGCAGATCGCGCAGCAGATTCAAGACCTGTGCCTGCACCGAAAGATCGAGTGCCGAGACCGGCTCGTCCAGCACCAGAAGCGCCGGGTTCAGCATCAGCGCGCGCGCAATGGCGATGCGCTGGCGCTGGCCGCCCGAGAACATGTGCGGATAGCGATTGAAATGCTCAGGACCAAGGCCGACCTTCACCAGCATGGCTTCGGCCCGCTCGCGGCGCTCGGAAGCCGGCATCTTGGTATTGATGATGAGCGGCTCCATCAGCACGTCGCCCACCTTCTGGCGCGGGTTAAGGCTGCCATAGGGGTTCTGGAACACCATCTGCACCTTGGAGCGCATCTGCGTGTCCGGACGGCGCTTGGCGATATCGACCGGCTTGCCCTCGATCTTGAGCTCACCGCCGGACGCCGGGTCGATCAGCGCGATGATGCGGGCGAGCGTCGACTTGCCCGATCCGGATTCGCCGACGATGGCGAGCGTCTTGCCGCGCTCGACGGCAAAATCGATGCCCTTCAGCGCCTGAACGGTCTTTGCGCCGCCGAAAATGCCGCCGGGAACGTGGTAATGGCGGGTGATCCCCTTGCCTTCCACAACGATACTCATCGAACGCCCTCCTTGCCAAAGAAATCAGAGACAGTGGGCAAACGGTCGCCGGTGGCATTTTCCGGCAGGGCCGAAAGCAATGCCTTGGTGTAGGGATGCTGCGGGGCTTCGAAGAGGCTCAAGACATCTGCCTCCTCCATCTTGCGACCCTTATATTGCACCACGACGCGATCGGCGGTTTCCGCAACGACACCCATGTCATGGGTGATGAGGATCAGCGCCATTCCGTATTCTTCCTGCAGCTTCATCAACAGGTCGAGGATCTGCTTCTGGATGGTCACGTCGAGCGCAGTCGTCGGCTCGTCGGCGATCAGAAGGCGCGGCTTGGAGGCGATCGCAATCGCAATCATCACGCGCTGGCACTGGCCGCCCGACATCTGATGCGGATAGGCCTTCAGCTTCGTCTCGGGATCGGGAATACCGACGGCGCGGAACAGTTCCAGCGCCCGGGCGCGCGCGGCAGCGCCGCCCATGCCGAGATTGAGGCGCAGAACTTCCTCGATCTGGAAACCGACCGTAAAAGACGGATTGAGCGAGGCGACCGGCTCCTGAAAGATCATGGTAATCTCGCGGCCGATCAACTTGCGGCGCTCCTGCGGCGACATGGCCAGCAGGTTGATGCCGTCAAACACCATTTCATCCGCCGTAATCGTCGCCGTATCGGGCAGAAGCCCCATGACGGCGAGCATCGAGACTGATTTGCCCGAACCGGATTCACCGACGATCGCCAGCACTTCGTGCTTGTCGACGGAGACATCGATGCCATCGACGGCGGTGAACGCGCCTGTCGCGGTGGCGAATTTAACCGTCAGGTTCTTGATTTTCAGCAGGCTCATCTCTCAGCTCCGCTTCAGTTTGGGATCGAGCGCATCGCGCAGCCCGTCACCCATCAGGTTGATGGCAAGCACCGAGATCAGGATCGTCAGGCCAGGAAGGGTCACAACCCACCAGGCGCGCAGAATGAACTCACGCGCTTCGGCAAGCATCGTACCCCATTCGGAGGCAGGCGGCTGAGCGCCCATGCCGAGGAAGCCGAGTGCGGCCGCGTCGAGAACGGCGGACGAGAACGAAAGCGTTGCCTGCACGATCAGCGGCGCAAGGCAGTTCGGCAGGATGGTCTTGAACATCAGCCGCAGATTGCCGGCACCGGCCACGCGCGCGGCCGTGACATATTCACGCCGAAGCTCGCTCATGACGGCAGCGCGCGTCAGACGGGCAAAATGCGGCTGATAGACGATGGCAATCGCGATCATCGCGTTGGTGAGGCCCGGCCCAAGGATCGCGACAAGCACCAGCGCCAGAAGCAGCGATGGAAACGCCAGGATGACGTCCATGACGCGCATGATGACGGAATCGACCCAGCCACCAAAAAAGCCAGCAATGAGACCGATGACGATGCCGCCGACGAGCGCGATGGAGACGACAACGATACCGATGAACAGCGAATATTGCGCGCCGTAGATCAGGCGGGACAACATGTCACGCCCGACGGCGTCCGTGCCGAAGAAGAAGCCGGCACGGCCGCCTTCCTGCCAGACCGGCGGCACGAGGAGGGCGTCGCGATATTGCTGGGTCGGATCATGCGGCGCGATGAGCGGCGCGAACACCGCGACAAGCACCAACAGGATGAAGACAGCAAGGCCGATGACGGCACCGCGGTTCTGGCGGAAATAAAACCAGAAATCGGCGATCATCCGGCGGCGGATGGCAGCGTCAGAAAGCCTGACGACCGGAGCTGTGGTCACATCGCTCATTTGTGACGGATCCTTGGATTGATGAGGCCGTAGGTCAGATCGACGAGCAGGTTAACGATCATCACCAGGCCCGCAATCAACAGCAGGCCGCTCTGCACGACCGGATAGTCGCGGCGCGAGATGGAATCGATCATCCACTTGCCGATACCCGGCCAGGAAAAGATGGTTTCTGTCAGAATCGCACCCGCCATCAGCACGCCGATCTGGAGACCGATAGTGGTGATGACAGGGATCATGGCGTTGCGCAGCGCATGAATGCCAACGACGCGCGAAGGCGACATGCCCTTTGCGCGAGCCGTGCGCACATAATCCTCACCGAGTACTTCCAGCATGGCCGAGCGCGTCTGGCGCGCAATCACGGCAAGCGGAATGGTGGCAAGCACCACCGAGGGCAGGATAAGATGCGAAAACGCTGAGGCGAAGGCGCCCTTCTGCCCCGAAATCAGGCTGTCGATCAGCATGAAACCGGTGACGGAGGGGAAGAAATACATCAGCGAGATACGGCCCGAAACCGGCGTCCATTGCAGGATACCGGAGAACATGATGATGAGCAGCAGCCCCCACCAGAAGATCGGCATGGAAAAGCCAACCAGAGCCGTCGTCATGGAAATCTGGTCGAACCAGGAACCACGTCTGATGGCGGCGATGACGCCAACGGGCACGCCGATCAGCGTTGCGATGATGATGGCGACGAGACCAAGCTCGACCGTCGCGGGAAAGAGCGACAGGAACTCGGTGAGAACCGGCTTCTTGGTGACCAGCGAATTGCCGAGATCGCCCTGAAGCAGCCGTCCGAGAAAATGGAGATATTGCTGCCACACGGGCTGTGCAAAGCCGAGCTGTTCGGCAAGCTGCGCATGCCGTTCGGGCGAAATACCACGCTCGCCCGCCATCAACAGCACGGGATCGCCCGGCAGGACGCGCACGAAGGCGAAGGCGACGATGGTAATCCCGAGGAAGGTCGGAACGAGATAGAGAAGTTTGCCGAGAATGAACCGGATCATGGTTTTTTCCTGAAAAGACGCGCGGAAGAACAGGGTTCTTCCGCGCGTCCGGTTGTTCGGGGATTACTCCGCGATGTCGACGTTTTCGAAGGTGAAGTCGCCAAGCGGGCTCATGGTGAAGCCGGAAACCTTGGCGGACATGGGAACGAACTGCGTGGAGTGCGCAAGCGTCGCCCACGGAGCCTGTTCCTTGAAGATCACCTGGGCCTGCTCATAAAGCTTGGTGCGCTCTGCAACGTCGGTGGTCTGTTTTGCCTTGGCGAGCAGGTCCGAGAACTCCTTGTTGCACCACTGTGCACGGTTCGCACCGCCTTCACCGGTTGCGGCGCAGGACAGGAGAACGCTGAGGAAGTTGTCCGGGTCACCGTTGTCGCCGGTCCAGCCGAGGATGACGGCACCGTCGCGCTTCGTTTCGGTGGACTTCTTGAGATATTCACCCCATTCGAAGGATACGATCTCCGCCTTGACGCCGACCTTCGCAAAATCCGACTGGATCAGCTCGGCGGTGCGACGGGCGTTAGGCATGTACGGACGCTGAACCGGCATTGCCCAGATCTTCATCGACAGATCCTTGACGCCAGCGGCTTCGAGAGCCTTCTTGGCTGCTTCCGGATCGTAAGCATCGTCCTTGATGCTGTCGTTATAGGACCACATGGTCGGCGGGATCGGGTTCTTGGCAACCTGGCCTGCACCCTGGAACACGGCGTCGATGATCGCCTGCTTGTTCATCGCCATGTTCAGCGCCTTGCGCACTTCCGGCTTGTCGAAAGGTGCAACGGTCGTGTTGTAGGCGAAGTAAGCGACGTTCAGGCCCGGCTGTTCATCGAGCTTGAGGTTCTTGTCGGCGCGGATGGTGGCGAGGTCAGCCGGAGCCGGATAAGGCATCAGGTGGCATTCGCCGGCCTTCAGCTTCTGCAGGCGAACGGCGGCGTCAGGCGTGATCGCGAAGATCAGGTCGTCGATCTTCGGGGCTTCACCCCAGTAATCGGCGTTCTTCTGATAGCGGATGACCGCGTCCTTCTGATAGGCGACGAACTTGAACGGACCCGTGCCGATCGGCAGGTTGTTGAAGTCTTCCTTGGTGCCGGCCTTCTCAAGCGTATCGGCATATTCCTTCGACACGATCGATGCGAAAGGCATGGCGATATTGGCGAGGAACGGCGCTTCCGGGCGGGTCAGCACGAACTTGACCGTGTAATCGTCGACCTTGACGATTTCCTTGATCAGGGACGGCATTTCCATGGAGTTGTAATATTCGTAGGTGATGCCGGCGATATACTGGTTCCACGGGTTCTTGGCGTCGCCCTGGCGGTTGTAGCTGAAGATCACGTCGTCAGCGTTGAATTCGCGGCTCGGCGTGAACTTGTCGTTGGAGTGCCACTTGACGCCCTTGCGCAGGTGGAAAGTGTATTCGAGACCATCCTTGGAAACGTCCCATTTTTCCGCAAGGCCGGGCTCTACTTCGGTCGTGCCCTTCTTGAACTCCGTCAGACGGTTGTAGACCGGATGCGCGGAAGCGTCGAAGGTGCCGCCTGCGGTATAAGGCGACGGATCGAAGCCTTCCGGCGATGCCTCGGAGCAATAAACGAAGGTCTTCGCCATGGCTGGCATGGCGGAAGTCATCGCAAGTGCAGAAGCGATAAGCAAACTGCGGGTCAGCATTTTCATCTGATGGTCCTTTCCCTCTTTTTCTGAGTTCCTGCGGCCCCCTCCAGGGGCCTACCTCTTCTGGTCAGCAGCGACATGGGTTCCGTGTCGCCGTTCGGTCTTTTGCCTCCCGACCAATTACCCGGCAACCGGCTGAAACAGCCGGTCGAGGTTCGTTTCCGGCGGGCAGAACCAGCGCGGCCCTGCCTCCGTCATATAAGCTATATCCTCGAGACGGACGCCGCATTCACCATAGACGCACAGCATCGGTTCAATGGAAAAACACATGCCCGGCTCCAGCACCGTCGCATTTCCAGCAACGATATAGGGTTCTTCATGAATATCCAGCCCCAGCCCATGGCCGGTGCGGTGCGGCAGGCCGGGAACCTGATAAGCGGGACCGAAACCGGCCGCCTTCAGGCTGTCGCGCGCGGCCTTGTCGACGTCCTGACAGGCGACGCCCGGGCGCGCAGCGGCAAAGGCGGCGGCATGAGCATCGCGCTCTGTGTTCCAGAGGAAGCGCTGGCGATCGGTCGGCGTGCCGAAAACGTAAGTGCGGGTGATGTCTGAGCGATATCCATGGAGAATACCCCCGAGATCGACGAGCACCATGTCGCCGGCCTTCAGCGTCTGTGCATGGGCAACGCCATGCGGATAGGCCGTCGCTTCACCGAATTGCACCGCCACGAAAAGCGGCTTGAGGCCAAGCGCAATATGGGCGGCATTCACAAAATCGGCGACTTCGGTCGTCGATATTCCGGGTCGAAGACCTTCGAACACTGCCTTCTGCACGCTGTAGCTCGCGTCCATTGCCGTCTGGATGATGGCGATTTCGGCTGCGGACTTTACCTGCCGTTGCGCAACGATCATCGGCTGGGCGGAGATGATCCGCCCTTCCAGCCGCTGCATGAGCGCCGATGCAAACACAAAGGGCGTAGCAGGATCGATCGCAACGCGATGACCAGGACAGCTGAAAGCGTCGATGCGATCAGACATCAGATCGAAGGGATTTTCATCTTCTTCCCAAACGGCGACGTCACCGGGAATGCGGATGAGCGTTTGCAGCTTCGGTTCTTCGAAGGTCGGGCTGATATAAAGCGGCGCGCCCTCAGAAGGAATGAGAGCACCATGAATACGCTCGGACAAACCAAGCGACAAACCGGTATAATAGGTCAGCGACGACGAAGCATCGAGCCAGACCGCCTTCACATTTTCACGGATCATACGCGCCTGAAGGCCGCGCAGCCGCAGCCTGAACTCATCTTCAGCGATCGATGAAACCGCGACCGGCTGAAAACGTTTCAGCGCCTCTTGTAAGTCTGCCATTCTTTCCCCGTCGCTTTGGGGCCGCAGACATCAAAGTGCCAGCCACCTCCCAAGCGTTCTTTTGCTCATGCTTAAACAGAGGCATGGAGCGAAGCAATGGGCCGCTGGAGAGTGGCAAGAGAAAACTGTGCAAATTTATCTAGACATAACGAAAATGTGATCGACACCGTCCCGATTTTGGTTGCCGTCGCCTTGACGACTTGAATTGGCGCGCCCCCGGAAATCCAAGGGTATTGTCAGCCGGCAACGAGGAGCGGCCACCAAAATATTTCTGCGAAGAGAGGTCCAGAAAAGGAAAAAGCCTGCCGCGGGAGGAGGTGCGGCAGGCTTCAAACTTGATCGGTGATTGGGAGGAGGAGTACCACCGATCCACATCGAGCGACGCTGGGAGGAGGAGTGCGTCGCTTCGATGATTGGAATATAGCGGTTCCTGCGATTTTTAACAGAGCAAGTCTCGCAATGCAGCATTGCAAATCTGCATAGCTCCCCGAATCTTGCTCTGTTTTTCAGCACACATCGTTCAGCGGGACATCAGCTTTCGCGGTAGACCTGGAAACCGGCAAAGGACTGGTTGACTGGCATCAGCTCCAGGCTGTTGATATTGATGTGTTTTGGCTGTGAAGCCACCCAGTAGATCGTGTTGGCGATATCCTCGGACGTAATCGGGTTAACGCCCTTGTAGAGATTGTCCGACGCTTCCTGGTTTCCACCGGTGCGCACCAGCGTGAATTCGGTTTCACACATGCCGGGCTCAATCGACGTTACGCGCACGCCCTTTCCATGCAGGTCAGAACGCAGGCCCAGCGAAAACTGGCGCAGGAAAGCCTTCGTCCCGCCGTAAACATTGCCGCCCGTATACGGATAATGCGCGGCGACCGAGGCAAGATTGACGACAATGCCCTTGCGGTCAATCAGCGTTAGCAAAAGATGATGGGTGATGTTGAGCAGACCGGTGATGTTGGTGTCGACCATCGTCTGCCAGTCTTTCAGCGGCACCTGCGGCGCGGGCGCGGTGCCGAGAGCAAGACCCGCATTGTTGACGAGAATGTCGATGCCCTTTAATTCCTCCGGCAAAGCCGCCAACGCCTCTTCGGTCGCGGGTTGATCGGTAATGTCAAAGGCTGCCCCATGGAACGCGGGCCCGAGTTCTGCCGATAGGGCCTCCAGCCTTTCCGCCCGCCGGCCGGTGCCAATGACCTTCCAGCCTTCCTTGACGAAACGCCGCGCCGTCGCTTGGCCAAAGCCGGATGTCGCGCCGGTAATAAGGATGGTGCCGCTCATGATGATGCCTCCACATTCGTTTTTTCAGGATAAGTTTCAGTCAGCAATCTTTGGGCTGCCACTGCAAGGCAGCGTTTATACGCCTCGAGATCCGTATACAGCGCCTCTTCTGCGGCATCGCCAACAATGACAACCCCGCCCCGGCGCAGGATGCCGCCGTGCAGCATGAGATTGTCGACCATGTCGAAATTTTCGATGGATAGCCCGTCCGGTCCGCGATACCGCCCCATTTCATCCATCGTGGCAACATCGTTGTAATGCGCCTTGATACGCGAGAAATGATTGGCGGCGACATTGGTGTAAGCGAAAACCGGCTTACCCAGCGCGCACATGAAACCAAGCTCGTAGCTTGTGCCGGTATCGGCGGCGATCCCGCGAAAGGGCGTGAGATTGGCAATCACCGCATCGGCCTCGAGCATCATCCGCTCGTCCACTTCGTTGATATTGCAGCCGTGGCCGATCCTGGTATCCGCCGGCGGTATTTGCAAATCACCTGGAGAGAGCGGCGTAAACCCCGCTTCCCGGGCGAGCGCTGCCTTGAGGTCAAGCATCTCACGCGCATTCGGGAGGAAAACTTCCGGGCCAGCGAGATAGATTTTCTTTGTCATGGGGAATTCATGCAATCTGAAGGAAGGAATGTGTTGAACCTAACCCGGGCTGTTTCGCAAAGGCAAGCCGATGAAGGGCGGAAACCGCCCATAAACAGTATCGCCCCGATGCCCTTTGCGTTATAGCCGGTTCGACAGACAGGAAAATTCGGAGCAAGACATGGCAGCCACCATCCGCTACCACGAAGGCGATATTTCCGCCGAAGACGCCGCCCGTTACACCGGTGCCATCGCCGTCGATACGGAAACGCTGGGGCTGGTGCCGCGCCGCGACCGTCTCTGCGTCGTCCAGCTTTCACCGGGCGACGGCACGGCTGACGTCATCCGCATTGCTGCCGGCCAGACGGAGGCCCCGAACCTCGTCCGAATGCTGGCCGACCCCGCCCATCAGAAGATTTTTCACTATGGCCGTTTCGATATCGCCGTTCTGTTCCATACGTTCGGGGTCACGACCACGCCGGTCTTCTGCACCAAGATCGCGTCGCGTCTCTGCCGCACCTATACGGATCGGCACGGGCTGAAGGACAACCTCAAGGAAATGCTGGAAGTCGATATCTCGAAGGCCCAGCAATCCTCCGACTGGGCGGCGGAGACCCTGTCGCCGGCACAGCTCGAATATGCCGCCTCCGACGTGCTTTATCTGCACGCACTACGTGACAAGCTGACCGCGCGCCTCATCCGTGACGGCCGAATCGATCATGCCGACGCCTGTTTTGCCTTCCTGCCGACCCGCTCCAAGCTTGATCTTCTCGGTTGGGACGAAACGGATATTTTCGCCCATAGTTGAGCGTCCCGAGCCTGTGTTTAAGGTCTGATTTACCAGAACTGCCTATTCTCGGCTGCAACTTTGGGCAGCCGGGAACCGTGAAGGATGATCACTCCGCTACAGCAGACAGCGGGTATTGCTGTCAGCGACCTAATGCGCTCGATGGTGGAAGCCATAGAGGACCGCCGGCGCGAAGAGCAGGAAAAGGCGAACGGCACCAAAAGGGATGATGCGGTCAAGACCCAGCCGCAGCCGGACAAAAGCCATCGTATCGCCAACGAAAAGATCAGTGCCTATCTGTTCGGTTTCATGAAACAGGACCCGAACGCATTCGCATCCCTTGTCTCCCGCTTTTCCTCCGCCCTTGGCGTCACACAGGAAGCCGATGAATCAAGCTTCTCCTTCGCGCGGCGGCTTCAGGACGCCCTCACCCTGACGACGAGTTTCAGCAAAACCGACGTGCAGGGAAAAGCCACGACGATTTCTCTGAAATCCTTCGGCGTTTCGGAGGCGCAGGTTGTGGAGGTGCTGAACAACGGTATCAATGCCAAGACCGATGCCATGGCTGCTCTCGCCGCCCGCATCGCAAAGCGCGCGGGATTGACGGGTCAGGAGGAGAATTTCGGCGCGCAGATGTCGACGGTCATCATGGCCATGCGTGCAACCTTGCCGAAAAACGACACCGAGCTCGAAGAGGTCACGGGGCTCAAGGAACTCGGCATTTCGGCAAAACAGATGATCGCTGCTATCGCGAACCCCTATGGGGACGAGGCGCGCGCGGTGAAAAATGCCCTGAACGAGCAGGTGCAGGGCACGCAATTCATGACGCGGGAGACGTTGAAGATTATCCAGCGCCTTGAAGATGTCGCCGATCCGAAGACGAAGGAGGAGCTGCAAGCCGAACGCCGCAAGGAAGAGATCGGCGAAATCAACGATGCCGAAGTCAAGGCCGAGCGCGAGGAGGAAATCAAGGCGCTCAATGCGCAGGGCAAGCTTGAGGACGTGCAGGAGCTTCAGGATGCCGTGAAGGAGCACATCGATGCTTCCATGGACAAAAAGGCAGACGGCACCAACAAGCAGAAGCCGAGCGATACCTTGCCTGAAACGACGCTCATCTCCGTATTAGCAGCGAAATCGAACGAAGACACCGCTCCAACTGAAAACCAAGATGAGCCGGCAAAGGCAGAAGCGGCGGCCGAAAGTCCAGCTGACGTGGAAAATGATGCTGAAGAACTGCTTAAAGCGCAGGCCGTTGTTAATGACGCCCGCGCCGCCATTCTGCCGATCTCGATCGATGACAATGGGCTTTACGAACTGCTGAAGAAAAAGGCGGCATGACTGCCGTTCGGACCATTCCCTTGAGCGAAACATGATGTGAGTTCAGACATGACCGATATTCCCGGCTTGCCCGGCGAGGTCCTTTACGACGATGAGCACAATGTGGCGCGAGCCCTGCTGTCCATGGCCGCCCCGCCGCTTGTACCCGACGACGCGACCATTGCTGCAGCCGCCGGCGAGGAGCAACCCATGTCCACGGTGGAGAGGCGGCCGGAGCGCAGCTTGCCCATGGCGAGTTGGCTTGATGCCATGCCACCGGTTTCGTACGAAGCTCCTTCAAGCGACGCGGACCATATTTCCTCGGTGAATTCCGACGATAACGGCCTCTATCGCATGTTCATCGGCGTCTCTCCCTGACTGCGCGCCTACGGCGCGGGGCCGGTTAGCCAAATCTTAACAGTTGCAAGCCAGGATTGAACCAGATGATTCTGTATGCGCTGGAACCGTTGACGCGGGCAGAGACGCATACGGCGCTCCCGCATGAGCGGGCGAGATGACACCTGTACATCACCGGCGCGGCGATTTCTCACCATTCGAGCCAGATGCGGATCACGAGGCCAATGGGGATTGGCCTCTCGCAGCCAGCGGCGGTCACCGATAGGAACGGAGCGCAGCATGTTACCGCCTGTACCGAAAATCGCAGCAGCCGACGCCGCCAGTGGGACCACCGTTTTGGTGACCACGCGCACGCCGGTGAAAGAAATCGTGCCGACACGGATGGGCGATCCTGCCCCTGAAACCAGTGGCAGCCTCTTCCCCCGGGCCGCCGTCGCCTCGCTCACCGGCGAATTTCAGCTCTCCCGCAGCACTGCTGTTCTGGCAGAAGCGCTGGGCAAGCTTATGAACCTGCCACGCCGGGACGGCGAGGCTATCCAGACCTACGTGACGCGACTGACGGAGGCGCTCCGCGCCTTGCCAGCATCGCAGCGCCTGGCATTGGAACAACAGGTCGGCAAGGCGCTGCAGGGTTTGACCCTGACAATGCTCGCCGACATTCTCAAACAGCCGACCGGGCCGGATGCTGCTCGTTTGGCGCTGCTGATAGAGCTTTCCCGATACAAGGGTGCGGATTTGGCGGCCAGGGCCGCGGTTTCATCCTATCAGCAGAACAATGTGGCTCATTCCGAGACGACCGCTGCACCGCCCGGCCAGCCGAGACAGCAGACAGCACCGAATCAGACTATCGAACCCCGCCCATCCTTCGCCCCCACAGCGCCGGCGGCGAACGCCGCAGGCGCCACCAAACTTCTTCCCATGCTCATCGGCCCGCTCGTCCTCAGTGGCGCAGCGGTGAAAGCAACGGTCGCGGCTCTAACTACGCCGCCCGAATTTCGCACCACAAAGCAAGTCGTATTGGCCGACACGGATGAGGTGCCGAGCAATATCGCCAAACCGGATGGACGAGCAAACGACGCCGCACGTCCGCTTCCGCCGCAAGCCGGCGGCGGGGCGAAGGAGATGTCAGGTGACAACCGTCTGCCAAACTTGCCCCGCATCGACAATGGTGAAACCCGCCCTGCCGTTGCGCATCGGGAATTGACCAAGACCGATTCGAAGGAAACCCGCACGGGCGTCATCCCACCATCCGGTCCTCGGACGGACGATGCCGAAACCATAAACACCCTGTTGCTTGCGGCCGCAACAGGCAGGCTTCCGCTCAAGGCAGCCGTTATGCAGCAGGCTCTGCCCGCGCCGCAAAGCGCTGCGCAACAGCAGTCTGACGATCAGGCCACGGAAAAAGCCGCCCTCGCAACGCCTACATCTCATCCCGTTGGCGACGAGACGGACGCTGCGGCCAATCGCCCGGAGCCCCAGATGTCGCCGCGCGCGACGCTCGACCCGGAAGCGAGAACGGCGATGCTGGAGCAAACGGCCTCGCAATCCCTGCTCGCCGCGGCTCTTGCGAAAGACGGCACGCCACTACCGATCGTCGCCTACCCGCCAGCGGATGAGGACTACGAATCGGAAACGCCACCGCGGGGTGGTGGACCTTTTTCAGAGGAAGAGGCGGAAGAGGAAGCCGAGGCTGGGGCTGAGGATCGCGATAATCAGGAAGACAAGGAAGAACGCATCGCCGCCAATGACACGAGCGGGGAGCAGGTGAGCGGGTCCCCAGCAACGTCCGACGACAGTGCAGAAAACTATTACCTGAAGATGAGCGGCATGCTCTGAAAAGCGGCTCGCTGCCCCCATACGGATGAGCTGCAAGCAATAAAAAACCCGCCGGAAATTCCGGCGGGTTCTTCATTTCAACGATCTTGGCGATTATTCGCCGCGGTTCTTCAGAGCCGCGCCGAGGATGTCGCCGAGCGAAGCGCCCGAGTCGGACGAACCGAACTGTGCGACGGCTTCCTTCTCTTCAGCAATTTCCAGAGCCTTGATCGAAAGCATGACCTTGCGGTCCTTCTTCGAGAAGTTGACGACGCGGGCGTCGACAACCTGGCCAACGGAGAAGCGCTCAGGGCGCTGCTCGTCACGGTCACGGGAGAGATCAGCGCGACGGATGAACGAGGTGAGGTCTTCGTGGTTGACGAGCTTCACTTCGATGCCGCCATCGTTGACCGCGGTGACTTCAGCGGAAACGACTGCGTTCTTGCGCAGGTCGCCGGAAGAAGCGGCTTCGCCGACAGCGTCCTTGCCGAGCTGCTTGATGCCGAGCGAGATGCGTTCCTTCTCAACGTCAACGTCGAGAACGACAGCCTTAACGACGTCACCCTTGTTGTACTCTTCGATGACCTGCTCGCCCGGACGGTTCCAGTCGAGGTCCGACAGGTGTACCATGCCGTCGACATCGCCTTCGAGGCCAATGAACAGGCCGAATTCGGTCTTGTTCTTGACTTCGCCTTCGACTTCCGTGCCAGCCGGATGGCTGTAAGCGAATGCCTGCCACGGGTTTTCAAGCGTCTGCTTGAGACCGAGCGAGATGCGGCGCTTGGACGGATCGACCTCGAGAACGACAACGTCAACTTCCTGGCTCGTGGACAGGATCTTGCCGGGGTGTACGTTCTTCTTGGTCCAGGACATTTCGGAAATGTGGATCAGGCCTTCGATGCCCGGCTCCAGCTCAACGAATGCACCGTAGTCGGTGATGTTCGTGACCGTACCGGAGATCTTCTTGCCAACCGGGTACTTGGCGGAGATGCCATCCCACGGATCCGACTCGAGCTGCTTCATGCCGAGCGAGATACGGTGGGTTTCCTGGTTGATACGGATGATCTGAACCTTGACCTGCTGGCCAATGTTGAGGATTTCCGAAGGATGGTTGACGCGGCGCCATGCCATGTCGGTGACGTGCAGCAGGCCGTCGATGCCGCCGAGGTCAACGAACGCACCGTAATCGGTGATGTTCTTGACGACGCCGTCAACAACCTGGCCTTCTTCGAGGTTCTGAACGATTTCAGAACGCTGCTCGGCACGCGACTCCTCGAGAACCGTACGACGCGAAACGACGATGTTGCCGCGACGCTTGTCCATCTTGAGGATTTCGAAGGGCTGCGGGTTGTGCATCAGCGGGGTCACGTCGCGGATCGGACGGATGTCGACCTGCGAACGCGGAAGGAAGGCAACAGCGCCGTCCAGATCGACGGTGAAACCACCCTTGACCTGGTTGAAGATAACGCCTTCGACGCGCTCGCCAGCTTCGAACTTGGCTTCGAGCTTGACCCAGCTTTCTTCACGACGAGCCTTTTCGCGCGACAGAACAGCTTCGCCGAGAGCGTTTTCGATGCGCTCGACGTACACTTCAACTTCGTCGCCAACCTTCAGCGTGCCGTCCTTGGACTTTGCGCCGAATTCCTTGAGCGGAACGCGACCTTCGACCTTGAGGCCGACGTCAACGATGGCGACGTCCTTCTCGATTGCCGTGACGATACCCTTGGCAACATAGCCTTCGGCAAGATCGTTAGAGGCAAAGGATTCTTCGAGAAGCGCTGCGAAATCGTCGCGCGTGGGGGTAGATACTGACATGAAATCTCCTGAATGCATCCGCACGGGGGCGAATACAAAGCGCCGGTGGGCTAGTGTTGTTGATACCCGAACCCATGCCCGCCTCTTCAAGAGGCTTTCCGGCGCAAGGACATGTCTTCAGGCAATTCCGGACTAAACGCAGATGGCGACAAGCCGTTCCGCGAAAAACCTATCTCTTCAGAGCGGCGTCGATAATCGTGCGCGCGGCCTGAAACGCCGCCTCTATACTCATTTCCGACGTATCTAGCAAGTGCGCGTCTTCAGCCGGTTTCAACGGGCTGTCGGCACGGCCCATGTCCCGCTCGTCACGTTTTTTCACCTCGGCGAAAATGGAATCATAATCCGCGGCGCCGCCACTCTCCAGAATTTCATCGTAGCGCCGGCGCGCCCGCACGTCTGGAGAAGCCGTCACATAGAGCTTCACCGGCGCGTCCGGGCAGACGACGGTCCCGATGTCGCGGCCATCAAGCACCGTACCGGGCTCCTTTGCGGCAAAGCGCTGCTGCGCCTCGACCAGCGCGCGCCTCACGGGCGTCATCACCGCAATCTTTGACGCAGCCTCGCCGATATCGTGCCGGGAAAGCACGGCGCGATCCAGGCCGGCAAGATCGACCTCCAGCGCTATTCTCTCCGCGACGGTCTCATCATCGAGCGGCAGCCCGGCATCCAGAAGAGCTTTAGCGGTCGCGCGGTAGGTCAGGCCAGTATCAAGGTGATGAAAGCCATAGGTCTCGGCTATCCTGCGGGAAAGGGTTCCTTTGCCGGCCGCGGCTGGCCCATCTATGGCAATCGTGAAGGTCATGAAGCGTTCCGTCCGTGCATCCGTCGTCACTATAATAATGTGTGCGAAGCCTCTCCTATTACATCAGCATAGACGCATAGGGCTTGCGCCAGCGGAGGTAGCACGCGAAGTTTGTCTTTGACACGAAAGAGCGCAACGATTAAGGGGACCGGCTATAAATTTTACCGTCTATGCCGGTTTCACGGCGTACACACCGAAACTCATTCGACAATTTGAGGCTTAGACAGTGGCAAAAGCGGAACTTGGTACCAAGCGCACAGACCCCGATACCGGCAAGAAGTTCTACGATCTGAACCGCGACCCGGTCGTTTCTCCCTACACCGGCAAGTCCTGGCCGCTCTCCTTCTTCGAGGAAAGCACCGCCCAGGCCAAGATGGAGCAGGCTGAAGAAGAGGAAGTGGCGGAAGTCGATACCGAAAACACGGAAGTCGAACTCGTCTCGCTGGAAGATGCCGATGGCGACAACAGCGGCGACGACATCCCTGATCTGGGTGACGACGACGACGTCGAAATCGACGATGATGACGACACCTTCCTCGAAACCGACGACGAAGATGACGACGACGACATGTCCGGCATCATCGGCGTACCGGGTGACGACGAAGAAGCTTGATTTTCCATGATAATCCGGCCCGGCGACAAAAAAATGACGCCGGGCCGTTTTTTATGCTTGCACTCACCGGAAAGCCGAAGTAGTAAGCCGCCACCGAACGGAAACAACAACCGCTTCGGTTCCCGGAACCGGAAGAAATGCCGGAACCCTTATGGGGCTATAGCTCAGCTGGGAGAGCGCTTGCATGGCATGCAAGAGGTCAGCGGTTCGATCCCGCTTAGCTCCACCAAATCCTTCTCAGCAGTAAAATCTCTTTGCGCAAAAACGTAAAACGATGTCCGAGCATCGCGTTTTGTCGCCACGCCGCACATCCTCGTGCCTGATGCGGGCATCCAGATATATGTCACACAGACGATGCTTCAGCACCGGTGAGCCCGCGTGCCGCAGGCGGAGGCCGATGATATGTTGACCGGTCCCACGCACTCCGGCCCAGAACCTCACCGCACCATCAGGCAATGCATGAATTGATCAGCCGGCTTCGTGGCGTCCAGCCGTCTGCTACATCAGCAGAACCTTGCCGGCCGTCACATCCCTCACCGTGCCCATCGCCATGATCGGAAGACGGTCGCTGTCCAGAATTACTCGTCCCGTCGTGCGCAACCAGCGAAAACCGCCCGCCCTCAGCTGGATGCGGTATTCCTGGTCATAAAACACGCCATTGGTAAGGGAATTATAGACGGCCTGAGCAACGCGTGCGCGCGAACCGTTTTCGATTTGGGCAATGAAATCCTCGACCGGAATGCCTCTTGCGCCCTGTTCCGGGGAAAATTCGCGCAGATGGGCGGCTACGGCATCCAGATAAACCAGATTCGGCCCGACGTTCCAGGTGTAATAACCCACAAGTGTCTCTTCGAAAGATATGTTGTCCAACACTAGCCTTTATGGTCTGAAAAGCTTGCGGCGGCTCTGTAACATAGCTGATGCCGGACGGCTAATGCCAAGAGTTCATCCTTTTGTCTGACGGGCCGCGATTGTGCGAACAGGCGTTTTATCGACAGCGCATTTTAGCGGCCATGTTGGCGAACCAGGCATCCTGTGCCAAAGAAGATTGATCCTGGGGACAACGATAAAAGGACCAGCCGTGACAATCGGGCTTGCCCACGCCGAACTCATTGCCGTCGTTACCGCGATGACGACGGATGAACCGCGTGTGATGACCGTTCGGGAAGGTATCGCCCTACCCTCCGGGCCTTTCGAATTCGGACACAGGACACTCCAGAGCGGGTTGCGTGAATGGATCCACGAGCAGACGCACCACCCGGTTGGTTACCTGGAGCAGCTCTACACCTTCGCCGATCGCGACCGTAACAACGACATTCCAGGCGGGAGAACGATCTCGATCGGTTATCTCGGCCTGGTGCGCGAGCAGGAAGCGTCGGGCGGGAGACGCGCGCTGTGGCACGGCTGGTACGACTATTTCCCCTGGGAGGATCATCGCAAGGGCCGTCCCGAAATTCTGGGAAGTATCATCGACCGGCTCCGCGACTGGGCCGATTCCGACACCGCCTGCAAGGACCAGCGTCATCTGCGGGCCAACTTCACCTTCGGCCTTGATGGCGGCGGATGGAACGAAGAACTTACCCTGCAACGGTACGAGCTGCTCTATGAAGCCGGGCTGGTCGAGGAAGCGCAGGGCGAACCACGGATCAATTTCGGCAAGCCGATGTTTGCCGATCACCGCCGCATCCTTGCCACCGGCATCGCGCGCCTGCGAGCGAAGATCAAATATCGTCCGGTGGTTTTCGAACTCATGCCGGATGCCTTCACGCTCCTCCAGCTTCAACGCGCTGTCGAGGCCCTGGCGGGCCTCACGCTGCACAAACAGAATTTCCGCCGACTGATCGAGTTGCAGCAACTGGTCGAAGAAACCGGCGACGTGACCACCGAGACCGGCGGACGCCCAGCCAAACTCTTCCGCTTTCGTCAAACCGTTCTTGATGAACGCGCGCTTTCTGGATCAAAGCTTCCCCTCTCCCGCAATTGACATATGCTCATGATGAGAATATGTATTTGGACGACATATGCTCAATTAGAGCATTAATGGGAGGCGTCCGTGAACGAACCGATTTCCGCTGCAAGCCTTTACGACCGCGTTTCCCGCGTCATTCCCAAAGCGGAATGGATGAGCTTTCAGGACGATGTAAACGCCATCCTCGCGCTGAAGCGCGACCGCAACGCCGTCATCCTCGCCCACAATTACCAGACACCGGAAATCTTCCATGGCGTGGCGGACATCGTCGGCGATAGCCTGGCGCTCGCCCGCAAGGCAATGGAGGTGGAAGCGGATGTGATCGTCGTCGCAGGCGTGCATTTCATGGCGGAGACGGCCAAGCTCCTCAACCCGGAAAAAACCGTGCTCATTCCGGATATGGGTGCTGGCTGTTCGCTCGCCGATTCCATCACGCCCGAGGATATCGCCCTTCTGCGCAAAGCCTATCCCGGCGTGCCCGTTGTGACCTATGTGAATACGTCTGCGGCCGTGAAGGCCGCCTCCGATATCTGCTGCACCTCAGGCAATGCGCGTCAGGTGGTGGAATCCCTCGGCGTGCCCCGTGTGCTGATGTTGCCGGACGAATATCTGGCGAAAAACGTCGCGCGCGAAACCCATGTGGAGCTGATAGCATGGCGCGGCCATTGTGAGGTGCATGAGCTTTTCACCGCCGATGACATCAGGGAACTCAGGGAAAGCCATCCCGGTGTGACCGTGCTGGCGCACCCGGAATGCCCACCCGATGTCGTGGAGGCCGCAGATTTTTCCGGCTCAACCGCCGTCATGTCCGACTATGTCAGCCGCGAGCGCCCCGCCCGCGTGGTGTTGCTAACCGAGTGCTCGATGAGCGACAACGTCGCCGTGCATCACCCGGATGTCGAATTCATCCGTCCCTGCAATCTCTGCCCGCATATGAAACGCATCACGCTTGGCAACATCCGCACGGCGCTGGAGGAAAACCGCCACGAAGTGACGGTTGATCCGGCCATCGCCGTTGCCGCGCGCCGCGCTGTGGAGAGGATGCTGAACATATGAGCAAGGGCCATCCGCAAGCGGGCTGGACCGTTATCGTCGGAAGCGGCATTGCCGGCCTGATGACGGCGCTGACGCTTGCCCCGCGGCCCGTGCTGCTTCTCACGCGTGCCGCCTTGGGCGGAGAAACCTCCAGTGCTTGGGCGCAGGGAGGCATCGCAGCAAGCCTTGGGCCTGATGACCGTCCCGCGCTTCACCTGGCCGATACTCTTGCTGCAGGCGATGGCCTTTGCGATGAGGATCTCGCAGTCGAAATTGTTTCATCGGCACCCGCCGTCATCGACGCACTGGAGCGGGCGGGCGTTCGCTTTGACCGCGACGCCAAGGGCAACTACGTGTTCGGGCTCGAAGCCGCTCATAGTCGGCGTCGCATTCTCCACGCGGAAGGCGACGGGTCGGGCGCCGCGATCGTCAGCGCGCTTGCAGCGGCCGTTCTTCGCACGCCATCGACCTCGGTTCTTGATGGCACGGACGTGCGTCGGCTGCTGACGCAGGACGGCGTGGTCGCCGGCGTTGCATGCCTCGGTCCGAAAGGCTGTTTTACCCTTCCGGCTACGGAAGTTGTCCTCGCGACTGGCGGCCTTGGCGGGCTTTACGACGCGACGACCAACCCACCGGCCAATTTCGGGCAGGGCATCATGCTTGCCGCGCGCGCCGGCGCCATTCTTGCCGACATGGAGTTCGTGCAGTTTCACCCCACCGCACTTTCTTCGACCCGGCGGCCGCTGGCGCTGGTCAGCGAGGCCGTGCGAGGAGAAGGCGCGGTGCTCGTCAACGAAAGTGGCGACCGTTTCATGGCTGCGACGCCGGGTGGGGAACTTGCGCCGCGGGACATCGTCGCCCGCGCCATCAACCGTGAAATCGAGCGCGGCGGCAAGGTCTTTCTCGATGCGCGCAAGTCGCCCGGCTCAAAGTTCTCTACCCGTTTCCCCGCAATCGACTGGCTCTGCAGGGAAGCGGGGATAGACGCGGCCCGTGACCTCATTCCCGTCCGCCCGGCCGTGCATTACCACATGGGCGGCGTCGCAACCGATGGCAATGGGCGCAGCTCCGTGCCGGGCCTCTGGGTTGCCGGCGAAGCCGCCTGCACCGGCCTGCACGGGGCAAACAGGCTCGCCAGCAATTCCCTGCTCGAAGCGGCCGCCATGGGCATGCGGGCGGCGCAGGACATTGCCGGCAGACCCGCCTCCGCCGGAAGAGCGGCGGCAACTATACCGACGCTGCCCCTACCGGATTTTCCTGCGCCCGATCTCTCTCTCATCAGGCCCATCGTTTCACGCCACCTCGGTATTGCAAGACATGCAGAGGGACTGACCAATGCGATCCGCGATCTTCTGCCCTTGGCAGAGAGAAATGGCGCCGCATCGGATCCAGCGCTTGTTGCACTAGCCGTCGCGGTCTTCGCGGCGCTGCGTGCAGAATCGCGCGGCGCGCATTTCCGCGACGATTTTCCCGGGCGGCACGCCGTCGCCACGAGGCGCAGGCTGAACCTCAGCAACATCACCACCATCGCCCATGAATTTGTGTCGTCCGACCGTCCTGCGGCCAGCTTTGCGCGGAGCGCCTGATATGACCGTTTCCACCCTTCCACCCCTGCCCCGGCTCCTCCTCGAACCAATCGTTCGTAACGCCCTTCTGGAAGATCTGGGCCTGGCGGGCGACATCACCTCCAACGCCGTCATACCTGCCGATCATCGCTCGGTGGTCGTTATGGCCGCGCGCGAACCGGGCGTTATCGCCGGTCTCGATGCCGCGGAGCTCGCCTTTCAGCTGGTGGACACCGCCATCGTCATGAACCGGAATGTGATGGACGGTGCAACGGTCGAACCGGGCGACATCATCGCAACGATAGAGGGGCCGTCCCGTGGCCTTTTGACGGCAGAGCGGACGGCGCTCAATTTCCTCGGCCATCTCTCAGGCATCGCTTCCGTGACGGCAAGAATCGTCGCGGCCATTGCCGGCTCCAAGGCTTCGGTCGCCTGCACCCGCAAGACGACACCGGGGCTGAGAGCGATGGAAAAATATGCGGTGCGCGCCGGTGGCGGCATGAACCACCGCTTTGCCCTTTATGATGCGGTTCTGATCAAGGACAACCATATCGCCGTCTCAGGCAGCGTGCGCCACGCCATCCGCCGCGCAAAGACGGGTGTCGGGCATCTCGTCAAGATCGAGGTGGAGGTGGATACGCTGGCGCAGTTGCAAGAGGCGATGGAAGAAGGCGTGGACGCCGTCCTCCTCGACAACATGACGCCAGAACAATTGCGCGAGGCGGTCCACTTCGTCGCCGGTCGCGCCATTACCGAAGCCTCCGGCCGCATCAATCCTCAAACCGCGCCGGCCATTGCCGCGTCCGGCGTCGACCTCATTTCGATTGGCTGGTTGACGCACAGCGCACCGGTGCTCGACATCGGGCTGGATTTTAAGAGCCAGGGTTGAAACGGTCGAAGCTTACACGCCGCGCGGAACAAAATTTCCGTACCGTCGTTATAATCCCGCCTGGGGTCATTTCAAGGCGGGGGGACGTGCGTAAACATGCGGGTCCATAAGCCTCCTGACCTCTCTTAAAGAAAGGAAAGGCCTGTTATGGAAGACGCACAAGTTGGCTGGATTGCAGCAATCATCATCGGCGGCGTAGCCGGTTGGCTCGCCGAACAGTTCATGAAAAGCAATATGGGTGTTTTCATGAACATCATTCTCGGCATCATTGGCGCGATTGTCGCGAATTTCCTTCTCGGACTTGTGGGCATTTCGCTCGGCGGCTGGATCGGTTACCTCATCGCCGGCTTCATTGGTGCCTGCATACTCATCGCGATCGGGCGGGCATTCCGCAGGTAAGGGGAGGACACCATGAGCTTTTTCGACAAGATCAAGAACGCGATTTTCGGCAAGGCCGAAGCGGCACCACAGACCTCCGCGCCTGCCGGAACGCCGACATCCACCGCGAGCCCGACGGCGACAAGCCCGGCAGCACCTGCCGCGCCTGCGCCAACAACCGCGGCGCCGGCCCCCGCAGCAACAGGCAATGTTGACGTCGCCTCCATTCTTGATGCCGCTGTCAAAAAGAACGGCCAGAAACTCGACTGGAAACACTCCATCGTTGATCTTCTGAAAGCTCTCGACCTCGACAGCAGCCTCACGGCCCGCAAGGAGCTGGCGAGCGAACTGGGTTACACCGGCGACACTTCGGACTCGGCGACCATGAACATCTGGCTGCACAAGGCCGTTATCAAGAAGCTTTCCGAAAATGGTGGCAAGGTTCCGGCCGAGCTTCTCGACTGAACGATAATAAGGGAGCGCCGCAATGGACGATTATTCCAGCCTTCGAGAGCAGATCGGTCAGGACCTCGACACCTTGCACAGGACCGAGCATCCCAAGTCGATCTTCGAAATCGCCGACGATTACCTTCTCGGAAATCCTGATCTGAAAAGGACCGTCGTCGAAGACATCATCAAAGAAGAGGCGGACAAGCGCGGCATCTCCATTCACTGACGGCCAGTCGTTCAGACGCGACTGATTAAAATCGGGCAGCATCCGGACTGGATGCTGCCCTTCTTCAATGTCCACGTGACCACTGCCATCCCATCTTAGCGCGCGAGACCGATCAATCCGAGAATGATATCGGTAACACCTAGCGGATGCTTGCAGTCGTCAGTCCCATCGGTGAGGTTCTAGACGACGCTCGCACGGTCGCATTACGAAAACGCGATCTGCACCTTCATGGCACGACTGCGGTCCGAGGCAAATTCGAAAGCCGAGATAGCATCGTTTAGATCGACAGTCTGCGTGATAAACGGTCTGACGTCGATCAGGCCTTTGCGCATCAATTCGACGCCGGTAGCGAATTCTTCGTGGAAGCGGAACGAGCCGCGCAGATCGAGTTCTTTCGCGGTAATCGCCATCATCGGCAGATTCATATCGCCGCCGAGACCAAGCTGAACGATAATCCCCCGCGGCCGCAGCGCCGGAATCGCGCCCGCGAGCGCCACCGCAGCCCCAGAGCATTCATAGAGAACATCGAAAGTCCCCTTGTCGGCACCATAGGCCGCCAGCGCATCAGGCTCGTCCTTGCTGTTAATGACACGGTCCGCCCCCGCTTCACGCGCCTTGGCGAGCGTGAAATCGGAAAGGTCGGTCGCGATGATCTCAGCAGCACCCGCACGCCGGGCGGCGAGAATGGAAAGAATGCCGATGGGGCCGCAGCCAGTCACAAGCACCCGTTTTCCCAGCAGATCGCCAGCGCGGCGCGTCGCATGCAGCGTCACCGCCAGGGGTTCCGCCATGGCTGCTTCTCCAGCGCTCAAGCCATCGGCCGGTACGCACTGCAATGCATCTGCCACCAGAACTTCTTGGAAAGCGCCCTGGATATGGGGGAAAGGCATCGCGCTGCCGTAAAAGCGCATGTTGAGACACTGATTGTGCAGGCCTTCCTGGCAATAGCGGCATGTCCTGCATGGGCGGGAGGGCGAAACCGCAACAAGCCCACCGACCTTCAACCCCTCCACACCATCGCCCAGCTCTTCGATAATGGCCGAGACCTCATGCCCGAGCACCATGGGTTCCCGAAGGCGCACCGCGCCGAAGCCGCCATGGTTGTAATAATGCAGATCGCTGCCGCAGATTCCGCCCCGGACCAGACGAAGCCGCACTTCACCTGGCCCCGGCATCTCCTCAGGCCGCTCTTCGATGCGGACATCCTTCGCCCCGTGGGCAACAATCGCTCTCATTGATATCTCCGTTTGACGTCGCCCCTCCGCGACGTGACAAATATAGCTTACATCCGTCGCCTCCACGAATGTAGCGCGTGCGGACATCCACTCGCCGCTTACTGGAGGCAAGCGTTTCAGCCTTGACATTCAGAGCTGAAACGGATGAATGTTATCGATAACATAAATCGGCATGAGGTCAATGCCGGGAGAGACTGGAGGAAATAGTGAGCCTGAAATTGTTTGATCTTTCCGGGCGCAGAGCCCTGATCACCGGCTCGTCCCAGGGCATCGGCTTTGCGCTGGCGCAAGGCCTGTCGGAGGCGGGAGCGGACGTGGTGCTGAACGGCCGTGACGAAGTGAAATTGGATGACGCCGCCACCCGGATCAAAGGTGCTAAAACACTGCCCTTCGACGCCACGGACCATGCCGCTGTGCGCAGCGCTATCGATCAATTTGAAGCCGAGGTTGGTCCGATCGATATTCTCGTCAACAATGCCGGCATGCAGCACCGCTCTCCTCTCGAGGATTTCCCGGCCGACGCCTTCGAGCGCCTGCTGCAAACCAATATCGCCTCGGTATTCCACGCCGGTCAGGCAGCCGCGCGCCATATGATCACCCGAGGCCGCGGCAAGATCATCAACATCGCCAGCGTTCAGACCGCCCTCGCACGGCCGGGCATTGCGCCCTACACCGCCACCAAGGGCGCTGTCGGCAACCTGACCAAGGGCATGGCTACGGATTGGGCGAAATATGGCTTGCAATGCAACGCTATAGCGCCTGGCTATTTCGACACGCCGCTCAATGCTGCACTTGTGGCTGATCCCACCTTTTCTGCGTGGCTTGAAAAGCGCACACCCGCCGGTCGTTGGGGCAAGGTGGACGAACTCGTCGGCGCGTGTATTTTTCTGTCGTCAGACGCTTCGTCCTTCGTGAACGGGCATATTCTCTATGTCGATGGCGGCATTACCGCTTCGCTGTAAAAAACGGCAGTCCGACGACACCACGACACTTTGGGAGGATGCCGTGAGCAACATGAGCGAGAAGAACAAAGTCGCCCTGATCGGTGCTGGCGCTATGGGCGGCGCTATTGGCACGCGGCTCATCGAAACCGGCAATCATCTGACGGTTTTCGATCTCGACGCGGAAAAGGTGTCGGCGCTGACGAACCTCGGCGCACAGAGCGCCGGCACGGCTGCGGAGGCGGCTTCGGCTTCCGATGTGGTTATCCTCAGCCTCAACTCGCCGAAAATCGTTCGCATCGCAGTCTTCGGCAAGGATGGCGTGGCGGCCGGCGCCAAACCCGGCACGCTCATCATCGACATGTCCTCGATTGACCCGGAAGCGACTAAGGAACTGGCGGCTGACGCCGCAGGTAAAGGCCTGCGCTGGGTGGACAGCCCGCTTTCCGGCGGTGCGCCCAAGGCGCTCATCGGGCAACTGACATTGATGGCCGGAGGTAGTGAAAAGGATGTGGCCGATGCTCACCGGGTGCTCCAACATGTCGCAAGCAACTATACCCATATGGGGCCCTGCGGGGCGGGCCAGACCACCAAGCTTATCAATCAGGTTCTTTGCGGGCTGAACTTTCTCGCCGTGGCGGAAGCAACGCAGCTCGCACTCGATGCTGGCGTCGATGCCGCAAAGATACCGCAGGCGCTAAAGGGCGGGCGCGCCGACAGCGCCATCCTTCAGGAGTATATGCCCCGCTATGTAGCAAAGGATTACCGCCGGACCGGCCGCATCGATAACATGGTGAAAGATCTGAATGGCGCGCAGGACCTTGCCCGGCGAACCAACACTGCCATGCCACTGACGGCCGTCTGCGCCGAGGTGCACCGGATGTTGACGGCAGCCGGACTTGGCGGAGAAGACCAAGCTGCACTGATGGAGTTTTTCAGCGGCGCAAAGCGCAACCTTTCGGGCTGATGCCCGGGAACATCGGATGGCGGCAGGCTGTTGAAACTGCCGCGCCGTCCCATTGCGAAATGGTCCCGCACCGACGATGATCGGCGAATCGGCAGGGCATTTGCCGTATGACCGCAGACATACATGCAGAGGACATTTCCCGATGACTATTTCGACCACAGGCGCGGGAATTGCCGGTGTCACCGTTTCCGGGAATGGGTTTTCTGCCGAAATTGCCTACGAGGGCGCGACGCTCCTGAGCTGGCGCCCCCTCTCTGCAGACGGTGCTGGGAACGAGAACCTCATCGACGGATATCTGACCCCATCCGACATTGGCTCGCAGAATGGAGTGAGAAACGGCATTCTCGCCCCCTTCACCAACCGCATTGCGGATGGTCGCTTTAGCTTTGGCGGGCAGGACCATCGCATTGAACCGGTACTTGCCCATGAAGCCCTGGTTTTTCACGGATTTGCCAGAGCCCTGCCCTTCATCCTTGTCCATTCCGACAAGGCGGATGACGCCCACATTCTGCTGTTTCGCGCCGATATACGGCCTGCCGATTTTGCGGGCTATCCATACCGGCTCACCATCGAGGTGGAATATCGTTTCTCCGGCCATGAGGTTGCCATCGACATCCGCGGCATCAACCGCGGTGATCAGCCCCTGCCCTTCGCGGCCGGCTGGCATCCCTATTTCCGCCTGCCCGGCACGACGTCTATCGATGACCTTCTTCTTACGCTGCCCTCGAAGACCATTATCGAAACAGACGAAAATCTGATCCCCCTTCGTGACCCAAAAGGCGCTGTCGTTAAACGGGACGACATTGGTTTTGTCCAAACGCCGCTATCAGGCCATGTGCTCGATTTATGCTTCACCGATCTGAAAGCATCCGAAAACGGGCTCTACGAAACAAGGCTGGAAGACTGTAATAGCGGCGCGAGCCTGACAGTATGGCAGGAGCGGGGTCATATGCATGTCTTTACCGGCGATACCCTCGCGCGCGGCAGGCGACACTCTATCGCCCTGGAACCCGTGGAAACGCCCACCAATGCATTTAACCAGCCCGAACTCGCGGACGCGATAACATTGAAGCCGGGAGAAACGCGCAGCTTCCGCTTTGGTTTTCGTTTCGACGGCCAATCGACGAAGCGTTGATGAGCGCTCAGATGTGCGTTGTCGGCAGCGATGACGACAGCTTCACCGTCTCCATCGAGATATAGGCCGACATATCGTAAAGCTGAACGCGACGCAGGATTTGCTTGTAGACGGTGTCGTAATATTCGACATTGGGCAGCACGAGTTTGAGAATATAGTCGAAATTGCCCGTCAGGCGGTGAACCTCGACAATCTCCGGTATGGTGCTGACGGCGGCATGGAACTTGTCCAACCAATCCTCGGCATGCAGGCCCGTTCTCACCAGCAGGAAAACCGTGGTCGGCAGATTGATTTTTCGGCGGTCCAACAGCGCCATCGTGCCCGTCACATATCCCTCCGTGCGCAACCGGGTAATGCGGCGCGAACAGGCCGATAGCGACAGGGAAACCTCCTCGGCAATATCGGCGAGAGGCGTCTCCGCATTTTCCTGGAGAATCGCAAGGATTCGGCGGTCTCGATCATCAATCATCCGGAAAGAATGCACCTGTTAACATATTTGCGCAAGAAATTTGCGCATTTACCGGCCATCCCGCTCCAGACTTGCACTTCCGCCTAAAAATCGAAGGAAAAACGCACGCCGTTTTCGTGACGGCGATGGCATCCTTGTCGCAATCAATTTTGATAAGGGGAAACAGATGAAACGCATCGGCCTGATTGGCGGCATGAGCTGGGAATCCACCGCCACCTATTATCGCATGATCAACGAGGCCGTGCGCGACAGCCGCGGCGGGCTGGTTTCGGCCGATCTCGTCATGCATTCGCTCGATTTTTCCGAAGTTGTCGCCCTTCAGAAGGCTGACCGCTGGGATGAAGCAGGCGCGCTTCTGGGCGCTGCCGGCGCACGCCTCGCCAATGCCGGTGCCGATTGCGTGCTCATCTGCACCAACACCATGCATCTTGTCGCAGACACGGTCGAAAAAATGTCAGGCGTCGCCCTGATCGACATTATCGACGAAACCGCCGCCGCCCTGAAGGCGGATGGACGCCGCAAGCCACTGCTCCTCGCCACCCGTTACACGATGGAACACGGCTTCTACACCGATCGGATGCGTCGCCAGGGCATCGACGTCGTTGTGCCCGAAGCGGATGACCGGGCTGCAATTCATGACATCATTTTCGGCGAGCTCTGCCAGGGGGAAATCAAGTCCTGTTCGCGCGAGCGCTACCTTGCAGTAATCGAAAAAGCCCGCACGCTGGGTGTTGATTCCGTCATTCTCGGCTGCACCGAAATTTCCCTGCTGATCGACCCCAACGCGCTGCCGCTGCCGGGTTACGATTCGACAGCCATTCATGCGAAGGCCGCGGTCGCCTTCGCGCTTGGGAATAAGGCGTTCGACAGAGCCGCGTGAATGTGCCGCCTCTTTGCTTATTCCGGTAAACCGGTCTGGCTTGACAGCCTTCTGATCGAGCCCGAAGCATCGCTGGTCAGCCAGTCCATGGCCGCAAGAGAGGCCAAAACCGTTGTGAACGGCGATGGCTGCGGCCTCGGGTGGTATGGCGAGCGCGGAACGCCCGGCGTCTTTCGCGACACCCGGCCTGCCTGGTCGGATGCCAATCTGGCGGCGCTTTGCCACCAGCTTCGCTCGGGCATGTTCATGGCGCATGTGCGCTCCGCCACATCTGGCGAAGTTTCCCGCGCCAATTGCCACCCGTTCTCCCATGGCCAATATCTGTTCATGCATAACGGCCAAATCGGCGGCTATGAGCAGATCAGGCGCGACATCGATTCCCTCATTCCGGACGACCTCTATGCAAACAGGCGCGGCACCGGCGACAGCGAAGCCATTTTTCTGATTGCCGCGGGGCTCGGCCTTGAAGCCGATCCCGTCCGTGCGATCGCGGCGGCGCTGCGGCTCTGCCATAACAAGATGGTCGCAGCAGGTGTATCCTCTGCGCTTCGCTTCAGCGCCGTGCTCATGGATGGCGACTGCGTGCATGCCTTTCGCTGGTCGAGCGACGACAAGCCGCCGACGCTCTATTGGCGCACGCTCGATGACGGCATCGCGCTCAGCTCGGAGCCTTTCTCCTTCGATTGCACGCCCTGGTGCGCCGTTCCGCCGAACACCAGCCTGACGATTCGCGCAGGAGAAATGACGGCGGCACCTTTTTTCCTGCAATAGAGATTCTTATCCGAGACGATTTTGCCAAGAGCATAAAGCCGCCATCCAATTTGCGCCGTGGCGGCTTATTTATTTTCATTGAATTTTTGCGGCTGCGAAGGCTAGTGTGTACGTTGAGGCATTCGGCTAAACCACGGACGGTTTCCAGTCTGGTGCATGGATATAATAAAATGAACAGATTTCAGGACCGGTGAACCATTTCAAACTTTTGCAGCCTCATTCTCTTTTGAACGATGCCAGACATCGCAGCGCCGACGCAAACAGCCTCACAAACTGCGGATAGGAGGCTTAGAACATTCTTTGTGTCCTTCAGGGCGTGGAAAAAAACCTTATTTTTCAGAATTCTAGCCCACACCACTTTCCGCGAAAATTGCTGTTGCCACGCCTCCATATCGATGCATAAACTGACATCAGCAATGGCAATACGGATCAACCTCTCAGACCCTCTCCTCCCACCAAGGTGCTGACCGACCAATGATCAATAATCTCAACGCCGCCGATCTTCCCCGCCCCGCGCCGCGCAGTTCCAACCCGGAAATCATGGCCGCGGAAATCATCGAGCGACTGACCTACCGCATCGGCAAAGACGTTAAGGTTGCAAAACCGCATGACTGGCTGACCGCAACCATCCTCGTCGTGCGTGACCGCATCATCGACAAATGGATGGAATCCACCCGCAAGGCCTATGCCAACAATTCCAAGCGCGTTTATTATCTGTCGCTGGAATTTCTGATCGGCCGCCTGATGCGCGACGCCATCTCCAACATCGGCCTGATGCACGAGATTCGTGACGCGCTGTCCTCCCTCGGCGTCGATCTTGACGTTATCGCCGGGCTGGAGCCGGATGCGGCACTCGGTAATGGCGGTCTTGGGCGTCTTGCTGCCTGCTTCATGGAATCCATGGCGACCGTTGATATTCCCGCCTATGGCTACGGCATCCGTTACGTGCATGGCCTCTTCCGCCAGCAGATGGCTGACGGATGGCAGGTGGAACTGCCGGAAACCTGGCTTGCCCACGGTAACCCATGGGAATTCGAACGCCGCGAAAGCTCCTATGAAATCGGCTTCGGCGGCTCGGTGGAGACGATCGGCGGATATGAAGACCCGCAGCGCTTCGTCTGGAAACCGGCCGAGCGCGTCATCGCCATGGCTTACGACACGCCGGTCGTCGGCTGGCGCGGCACCCGCGTCAACACGCTGCGCCTCTGGTCGGCACAGCCGATAGACCCCATTCTGCTCGCCGCCTTCAATGCCGGCGACCATATCGGGGCTCTTCGCGAGAGCAACAAGGCGGAAAGCCTGACGCGCGTTCTTTACCCAGCGGACGCAACGCCGGCCGGCCAGGAACTGCGCCTGCGGCAGGAATTCTTTTTCTCTTCCGCCTCGCTGCAGGACATCCTGCGCCGCCACTTGCAGCAGTATCCGGATTTCACCTCTCTACCGGACAAGGTCTCTATACAGCTCAACGATACCCATCCGGCCATTTCCATCGCGGAAATGATGCGCCTTCTGTGCGATGTGCACGGTCTGGAGTTCGAGGAAGCCTGGAAGATCACGCAGGGCACCTTCTCCTATACCAACCACACGCTGCTTCCCGAGGCGCTGGAGAGTTGGCCGGTGCCGCTGCTTGAGCGTCTGCTGCCAAGACACATGCAGATCGTTTATGCGATCAACGCCAATACTCTGCTCTTTGCCCGCAAGGAAAAGAAGATGGCGGACCAGCAGATCCGCTCCATTTCTCTCATCGACGAAGGTGGCGAGAGACGTGTGCGCATGGGCAACCTCGCCTTCATCGGCTCGCATTCCATCAACGGCGTCTCCGCCCTTCACACCGATCTGATGAAAGAAACGGTGTTTGCCGATCTGCACAGCCTGTATCCAGAGCGGATCAACAACAAGACAAATGGCATCACACCACGCCGCTGGCTGATGCAGTGCAATCCCGGTCTGACAAGCCTGCTGCGCGAGACGATCGGCGACGATTTCCTCGATGACGCAGAAAAACTGACAGCTCTCGACCGCTTTGCCGACGACGCCGGTTTCCGCGAAAAATTCGCCGAGGTGAAGCGCCTGAACAAGGTCCGCCTTGCCAATACGGTGGCGCAGCGCATGGGCATCCGCGTCGACCCGTCTGCGATGTTCGATATCCAGATCAAGCGCATTCACGAATACAAGCGGCAGCTTTTGAACCTTGTCGAAACCGTCGCACTCTATGATCAAATCCGTTCGCATCCGGAACTGGATTGGGTGCCGCGCGTTAAGTTCTTTGCAGGCAAGGCAGCGCCGAGTTACCACAACGCGAAGCTGATCATTAAGCTTGCCAACGATATTGCCCGGGTGATCAATAACGACCCGGCCGTGCGCGGGCTTCTGAAGGTGGTTTTTGTTCCGAATTACAACGTCTCGCTCGCGGAAATTATGGTTCCCGCTGCCGATCTCTCCGAGCAGATATCGACGGCCGGCATGGAAGCGTCCGGCACCGGCAACATGAAATTCGCACTCAATGGCGCACTCACCATCGGTACGCTCGACGGCGCGAATGTGGAAATGCTGGAACATGTCGGCGCCGACAACATCGTCATCTTCGGCATGACCGCTGAAGATGTCGCCAAGGCCCGTGCCGATGGTCATAATCCCCGTGCCATTATCGAAGGGTCTGCGGAATTGTCGCAGGCGCTGTCATCCATTGCGTCGGGCGTGTTCTCACCCGACGACCGTTCCCGGTTTTCCGCCCTTATCGACGGCATTTACAACAGCGACTGGTTCATGGTCGCCGCCGATTTCGACGCCTATGCCGAGGCTCAGCGCAAAGTAGATGCGATCTGGAGCGATCAGGATAGCTGGAACACCAAAGCAGTGCGCAACACGGCGCGTATGGGCTGGTTCTCGTCCGACAGGACGATCCGTCAATATGCCACCGAGATCTGGAGAGCCTGATGAAAAAACCGCTCAATTCGGCCGAAGAGAAAAAGACTGTCGACATCACGAAGGCTGAAATCGAGGCGATTAAGAGCGGTTTGCATTCCAACCCCTTCGCCCTTCTCGGTGTTCACGAAACGCCGGAAGGGTTTCTTGCCCGCTGTTTCATTCCCGGTGCGGAGGAAGTCTCTGTCTTGACACTGGACGGGACTTTCGTCGGCGAATTGAAGCGGTTGGATCCCGATGGTTTTTTTGAAGGCCCGATCGACCTCCAGAAACGCCAGCCGATCCGATACCGCGCTGCCCGCGATGATGCCGAGTGGGCAGTGACCGATCCTTACAGTTTTGGCCCGGTTCTCGGACCGATGGATGATTATCTCGTCCGCGAGGGATCGCATTTGCGGCTCTTCGACCGGATGGGTGCACATCCTCTGAAACTTGAAGGTGTTGAAGGCTTCCATTTTGCCGTCTGGGCGCCCAATGCGCGGCGCGTTTCGGTGGTTGGCGATTTCAACAATTGGGATGGCCGCCGCCATGTCATGCGCTTCCGCAAAGATACGGGCATCTGGGAAATCTTCGCGCCTGACGTCTATGCCGGTTGCGCCTACAAGTTCGAGATCCTCGGCGCGAATGGCGAGCTGCTGCCGCTGAAAGCGGACCCCTACGCGCGCCGTGCCGAGTTGCGACCGAAGAATGCATCCGTCACCGCCCCCGAACTGTCGCAGAAATGGGAAGATCAGGCCCACCGGGAACATTGGGCGCAGGTGGACCAGCGTCGCCAGCCGATCAGCATCTACGAAGTGCATGCGGGCTCATGGCAGCGGCGTGAAGACGGCACCTTCCTGAGTTGGGACGAGCTCGCCGCGCAGCTTATTCCCTATTGCACCGATATGGGCTTTACCCACATCGAGTTCCTGCCGATCACCGAACATCCCTATGATCCCTCCTGGGGTTACCAGACGACGGGTCTCTACGCCCCGAGCGCACGGTTTGGCGATCCGGAAGGCTTTGCCCGTTTCGTCAACGGTGCGCACAAGGTTGGCATCGGCGTCTTGCTGGACTGGGTTCCCGCTCATTTCCCGACCGACGAACATGGGCTTCGCTGGTTCGACGGCACGGCGCTCTATGAGCACGCCGATCCGCGCCAGGGTTTTCATCCAGACTGGAACACGGCGATCTACAATTTCGGTCGCGTCGAGGTGATGTCTTACCTCATCAACAACGCGCTCTATTGGGCCGAGAAATTCCATCTCGATGGACTGCGCGTCGATGCGGTCGCCTCGATGCTTTACCTGGACTACTCCCGCAAGGAAGGCGAGTGGATCCCGAACGAATATGGCGGGCGGGAAAATCTCGAATCCGTGCGTTTCCTGCAGAAGATGAATTCCCTTGTTTATGGCACCCATCCGGGCGTCATGACGATTGCCGAGGAATCCACCTCCTGGCCGAAGGTGTCGCAGCCCGTTCATGAGGGCGGTCTCGGTTTCGGTTTCAAGTGGAACATGGGCTTCATGCACGACACGCTCAGCTATTTCGCGCGTGAGCCGGTGCATCGCAAGTTCCACCATCAGGAACTGACCTTCGGCCTGCTTTACGCCTTCACCGAAAATTTCGTGCTGCCGCTGTCCCACGACGAGGTGGTGCACGGCAAGGGCTCGCTCATCGCCAAAATGTCCGGCGACGACTGGCAGAAATTCGCCAATCTGCGCTCCTATTACGGCTTCATGTGGGGTTATCCCGGCAAGAAGCTGCTGTTCATGGGACAGGAGTTCGCGCAATGGAGCGAGTGGAGCGAAAAGGGGTCACTCGACTGGAACCTGCGCCAATATCCGATGCATGAGGGCATGCGCCGGCTGGTGCGCGACCTCAACCTCACCTATCGGTCCAAAGCCGCCCTGCACGCCCGCGATTGCGAACCCGAAGGGTTCCGCTGGCTTGTGGTCGATGATCACGAGAATTCCGTCTTCGCCTGGCTGCGCACGGCGCCTGGTGAAAAGCCGGTGGCGGTCATCTGCAACCTCACCCCGGTCTACAGGGAAAATTATTACGTGCCGCTGCCTCAGGCGGGGCGGTGGCGGGAGATTCTCAATACCGATGCCGAAATCTATGGCGGCAGCGGCAAGGGAAATGGCGGACGCGTTCAGGCGGTCGATGCCGGCGGCAATATCGGGGCGATGCTCGTCCTGCCGCCGCTCGCCACGATCATGCTCGAACCGGAAAACTGACACATACAGAGGGAGGACACCATGTCGGAAAAAAGAGTTCAGCCTTTGGCGCGTGATGCAATGGCCTATGTCCTCGCGGGCGGCAGAGGCAGCCGCCTCAAGGAGTTGACAGACCGCCGGGCAAAACCCGCCGTTTATTTCGGCGGCAAGGCCCGCATCATCGATTTTGCGCTGTCCAACGCGCTCAATTCCGGCATTCGCCGCATCGGCGTCGCCACACAATACAAGGCGCACTCCCTTATTCGCCACCTGCAGCGGGGCTGGGACTTCTTCCGTCCTGAACGCAACGAAAGCTTCGACATCCTGCCCGCCTCCCAGCGCGTTTCAGAAACGCAATGGTATGAAGGCACCGCCGACGCAGTTTACCAGAACATCGACATCATCGAGCCCTATGGGCCTGAATACATGGTCATCCTCGCCGGCGACCATATCTATAAAATGGACTACGAATACATGCTGCAGCAGCATGTGGATTCCGGTGCCGACGTGACGATCGGTTGCCTCGAAGTCCCGCGCATGGAAGCGACCGGCTTCGGCGTGATGCATGTGAATGAAAAAGACGAGATCATCGACTTCATTGAGAAGCCGGCCGATCCGCCCGGTATTCCCGGCAATGAAGGCTTCGCGCTCGCTTCCATGGGCATCTATGTCTTCCACACGAAATTCCTGATGGAAGCGCTGCGCCGTGATGCCGCCGACCCGACCTCCAGCCGCGACTTCGGCAAGGACATCATTCCCTATATCGTTGAGCATGGCAAAGCCGTCGCCCATCGCTTCGCGGATTCCTGCGTGCGCTCGGATTTCGAGCATGGCCCTTACTGGCGAGACGTCGGCACCATCGACGCCTATTGGCAGGCCAATATCGACCTCACGGACATCGTGCCCGACCTCGACATCTACGACAAATCCTGGCCGATCTGGACCTATGCGGAAATCACCCCGCCGGCAAAATTCGTGCACGATGACGAGAACCGCCGCGGTTCGGCCGTGTCTTCGGTCGTTTCCGGTGATTGCATCATTTCGGGCGCATCGCTGAACCGCAGCCTGTTGTTCACAGGCGTCAGAGCCAATTCATACTCACGCCTTGAGAATGCCGTAGTACTGCCGAGTGTGAAGATCGGGCGTCACGCCCAGCTCAGCAATGTCGTGATCGACCATGGCGTGGTCATTCCGGAAGGATTGATTGTAGGAGAAGACCCAGAACTGGATGCCAAACGTTTCCGCCGTACTGAAAACGGCATCTGCCTTATCACCCAATCGATGATCGACAAGCTGGACCTGTAGCGCCGATGAATGTCCTTTCGGTTTCATCCGAAATCTATCCCCTGATCAAGACTGGAGGGCTCGCCGATGTTGCCGGCGCGCTCCCCATCGCGCTGGAAGCGCTTGGCATCAAGACGCGGACTCTGATCCCCGGATACCCGGCTGTAAAAGCCGCCGTGACGGATGCCGTCAAATGTTTCGAATTTACCGATCTTCTCGGCGAAAAAGCCGAGGTGCTCGAAGCGCGGCACGAGGGGCTTGATCTCCTTATTCTTGATGCGCCTGCCTATTACGAGCGCTCCGGCGGCCCTTATCTCGACCAGACCGGCAAGGATTATCCTGACAACTGGAGGCGCTTTGCAGCGCTTTCGCTGGCGGCGGCACGCATTGCGGCCGGCGAATTTCCGGGCTGGCGCCCGGATCTCGTGCATGCGCACGACTGGCAGGCCGCCATGGCGCCGGTCTACATGCGTTACGCCGAAACGCCTGAGATTCCGAGCCTGCTCACCATCCACAACATCGCTTTCCAGGGGCAATTCGGCGCCAACATCTTCAGCAAGCTTGCCCTGCCGGCCCATGCGTTCAGCATGGAAGGCGTGGAGTATTACAACGATGTCAGCTTCCTGAAGGGCGGCCTGCAGACGGCAACCGCGCTCAGCACCGTCAGCCCTTCCTATGCAGAGGAAATCCTCACCCCACAATTCGGCATGGGTCTCAACGGGGTCATCGGCAGCCGCGCGCACGTGTTGCATGGCATCGTCAACGGCATCGACGCCAACGTCTGGAACCCGGCAACCGATCACCTGATCCATGACAATTTCTCCGCAGCCAACCTCAAGAACCGGGCGTTAAACAAGAAGGCCGTCGCCGAGCATTTCCGGATCGATGATGATGACAGCCCGCTGTTCTGCGTCATCTCCCGCCTCACCTGGCAAAAGGGCATCGATCTCATGGCCGATGCGGTGGATGAGGTCGTTTCCCTCGGCGGGCGGCTCGTCGTGCTTGGCGCCGGCGATGTGGCATTGGAAGGGGCACTTCTGGCGGCAGCCTCCCGCCACCATGGCCGTGTCGGCGTTGCCATCGGTTATAATGAGCCGCTGTCGCACCTGATGCAGGCGGGCTGCGATGCGATCATCATTCCCTCGCGCTTTGAGCCCTGTGGGCTTACCCAGCTTTACGCGCTGCGTTATGGCTGCATTCCGGTCGTCGCCCGCACGGGCGGCCTTGCCGATACCGTCATCGACGCCAATCACGCCGCGATCGCCAATAAATCGGCGACCGGCGTGCAATTTTCCCCCGTGACTCTCGACGGCCTCAAACAGGCAATCCGTCGGACCGTCCGTTATTATCACGACCCCAAACTCTGGACACAAATGCAGAAACTCGGAATGAAATCCGATGTTTCCTGGGAAAAGAGCGCCGCTCTTTACGCCGCGCTTTACAACCAGCTCATATCGAAAGGCCATTGAACCAATGATAAAGACCGTTCAGACGACGCCCTATCAGGATCAGAAACCGGGCACTTCAGGACTGCGCAAGAAGGTGCCCGTCTTTGCCCAGGAAAATTACGCCGAGAACTTCATTCAGTCGATCTTCGACTCTCTCGAAGGCTTCCAAGGGGAGACCTTGGTTATCGGTGGTGACGGTCGTTACTACAACCGCGAAGTCATCCAGAAAGCGATCAAGATGGCCGCCGCCGCCGGCTTTGGGAAGGTGATGGTCGGTCAGGGCGGCATTCTTTCCACGCCTGCCGCATCCAACATCATCCGCAAATACAAGGCCTTCGGCGGTATCGTGCTTTCCGCGAGCCACAATCCCGGGGGCCCGACCGAAGATTTCGGCATCAAATACAATATCGGCAACGGCGGTCCCGCCCCTGAGAAGATCACGGACGCGATCTATGCCCGCTCCAAAGTCATCGACAGCTACAAAATCTCCGACGCTGCCGATATCGACCTCGACAAGGCCGGCAGCTTCAAGGTGGACGACCTGACGGTCGAGGTGATCGACCCGGTCGCAGATTACGCGGCCCTCATGGAAGAACTGTTCGATTTCGATGCCATTCGTGCGCTCATCGCGGGTGGTTTCAAGGTTGTGGTCGACTCCATGAGCGCTGTTACCGGCCCCTATGCCGTCGAGATAATCGAAAAGCGGCTTGGTGCGCCCAAAGGTTCGGTCCGCAACGCGACGCCGCTGCCGGATTTCGGTGGCCACCACCCAGATCCGAACCTTGTCCATGCCAAGGAACTTTACGACGACGTCATGAGCCCGGAGGGCCCGGATTTTGGTGCCGCCTCCGATGGCGACGGTGACCGCAACATGGTGGTCGGCAAGGGCATGTTCGTCACGCCGTCGGACAGTCTTGCCATCATTGCCGCCAATGCCAAACTGGCGCCCGGTTATGCTGGCGGCATTTCAGGCATCGCCCGCTCGATGCCAACCAGCGCCGCGGCGGACCGCGTCGCGGAAAAGCTCGGCCTTGGCATGTACGAGACACCGACCGGCTGGAAGTTTTTCGGCAACCTGCTGGATGCCGGCAAAGTCACGGTGTGCGGCGAAGAGAGTTTCGGCACCGGCTCGAACCATGTGCGTGAAAAAGACGGTCTGTGGGCCGTGCTTTTCTGGCTGAATATCGTTGCCGTTCGCAAGGAAAGCGTCAAGGACATCGTCACCAAACATTGGGCGGAGTATGGCCGCAACTACTATTCGCGCCATGACTACGAAGAGGTTGACGTCGACGCCGCCAACACACTTGTGGCCATCCTGCGTGAAAAGCTCGCGACGTTGCCGGGCACCAGCTACGGCAATCTCAAGGTCGCTTCGGCGGATGATTTTGCCTATCACGACCCGGTCGACCAGTCCGTGAGCAAGAACCAGGGTATCCGCATTCTGTTTGAAGGCGGCTCGCGCATCGTGCTGCGTCTTTCCGGCACCGGCACCGCCGGCGCCACGCTTCGTCTCTATGTCGAGCGTTACGAGCCGGATGCAGCACGGCACGGCATCGAAACGCAGGAAGCACTCGCCGATCTGATCGCCGTTG
>NZ_JBQYSN010000016.1:0-71039 GCF_052686535.1 Agrobacterium sp. DKPNP3
ATGCCAACCGGGCGAATTTCTCCATCACCTCGACGCCGAATGAAGGCACACTGGTGGAAATCACCTTTCCATCGCAGCGGGTTCTTGCCAACTGAGGTCATGCGGGCGTAGCAATGCGGAAGCCGGCGGCTGAAGGACCAGCCGTGCCGGCTTTTGCAGGACAGCAGGCTCGCATGACCATGATGGTGCCCATTTCCGCGACGAGACGCGTATCGCTACTGCCGATTGCGGCCATCATTGTTTCGGCCATCGCCGCCATGCCCGTTCTGGCAATCTTCTGGCTGGCGCTGACCGGGAGCACGGAGGGGTGGCAGCATCTTCTCGCCAATGTTCTACCGCGTGCCGGGTTCCGCACCTTCATGTTGCTTGGTCTGACGGCCGCCACGACGGCATTTTTTGGGATAGTCTGCGCCTGGCTGGTCACCACCTTCGAGTTTCCGCTGCGGCGGCTCCTGTCCGCGGGTCTTGTCCTGCCGCTCGCCATTCCGTCTTATCTGGCGGCCTATGCATTCGGCGAGTTCCTCGACTTTACCGGGCCGGTACAAAGTGCCCTTCGTGCTGCCTTCGGTTACCACAGCATCCGTGACTACTGGTTTCCGGATATACGTTCACTCGGCGGCGCGGTGATCGTTTTGAGTTCGGTGCTCTATCCTTATGTCTATCTCTCGGCACGTGCCGCCTTTTCCATGCAGGGGCGGTTTGCGGCCGAAGCGGCCCGCACACTCGGCGCAAAACCGATGAGTGTGTTTTTTTCCGTGCAATTGCCCATGGCGCGGCCCGCCATCGCTATCGGGCTCTCGCTGGTGTTGATGGAGACGCTGAACGATATTGGCGCGGTGGAATATCTCGGCGTCCAGACGCTGACCTTTACCATTTACGAGACCTGGCTCAACCGCGGCAATCTCGCCAATGCAACCCAGATCGCCGCCATTATCCTCATCATCGTCGGTGCGTTGATCGTCATCGAGCGCAATGCAAGGGAGAAACAGCGCTTTGGCGCCCCAAAGGCCACAAGCATGGCCCAGCGACACCCGTTGAAGACGCTGACCGGCTGGCGGCGCTGGTGTGCCGGGCTGTTCTGTTTCCTGCCGGTGGCCAGTGGATTTTTCATTCCGGTCATCGTGCTCGGCGGTTACGCGGCAAAAAGGCTCGACGCCCTTTTTGCCCCGAAGCTTGTGAAATCCCTGGGGCACAGCCTCGAAGTGTCGCTGACCGCTGCCTTCGTGACACTAATTGCCGCCTTCGTGTTCTCTTACGCCATCCGCACGGAACGCTCCAGCATCTCGAAAGTGGCGGCGCGTTTCGGCTCCATGGGTTATGGGGTGCCCGGCACCGTTCTTGCCATCGGCGTCCTCATTCCGCTGGCAGGCCTCGATAACGGCGTCGATGGATTTTTCCGTACGCATTTCGGTTTCTCCAGCGGGCTGCTGCTCTCTGGTACGGCGTTTGCCATCATCTATGCCCATGCCGTGCGTTTCATGACCATGGCGGAAGGCACGCTCGATGCGGGTTTTCAGAAGCTTTCGCCGCATATCGATATGGCCGCGCGCACGCTCGGGCGCAACCGGGCGCAGACGCTGTTCAGGGTGCTGCTGCCGAATATGCGGCCGGCGGCGTTGACTGCCTTCCTTCTGGTGCTAATCGAATCCATGAAAGAACTACCAGCCACGATTTTGCTGCGGCCTTTCGGGTTCAACACTTTGGCCACGCTTGTTTATGAGGATGCGTCCCGTTCACGAGTGCAGGATGCCGCCGTGCCGGCGATCATCATCATTATCGCCGGGCTTATTCCGGTTCTCCTCGTTTCAAAATCGATGGATCATCCGGAAAGCCGGTGACAGCAGACATGATGTCGGCAAAAAGAAAGGCGGCCTTACGACCGCCTTGTATAAGTTGTGCTTTTCAACGAGAGAAAGGGGACAATCTCGCTCTATGGAAATTATCAATCCCGGCCATCAACACATATGACGGCCCTGCGTTGGATTTACTTTCCGCCAACCCGTATTAACAGGGGGTTAAAACCAAAATAGAGCAATTACCGACGATAATTCCTATTCCGCGACCGTAGAGCCGTAAAACTACACTGTCGGCCTTTGAGTTTCTGCATGATCCATTATCAAAGCGAAGACGCAGGACGGGTCTTTGGATCAGTTGCGCGCGGCCGCATGTTCGTCGCGCATCCGCTGCAGCTCCGTGCGCTTGGAGGCGATTGACGCGACAATAACACCGATAGTCACGAGCCCGATCAGGATGGTGCAGATGGCATTGATTTCCGGCGTCACGCCCAAGCGAACCTGCGAATAAATCTTGATCGGCAGCGTGGTTGCACCCGGTCCGGTGGCGAAGCTGGCGATCACGAGATCGTCGAGCGACAGCGTGAAGGCCAGCATCCAGCCGGCGATGACGGCGGGGAAGATCAACGGCAGTGTAATGCGGAAGAAAGTCTTGACCGGCGGGCAGCCGAGATCGAGGGCGGCTTCCTCAAGGCTTCGGTCAAAGGTCAGCAGGCGCGACTGCACGACGATCGCCACATAACACATGGTGAAGGTGGTGTGAGCGATCACGACAGTCCAGAAACCACGATCCACCCCGACAGCAACGAAGAGCAGAAGGAGCGACAGGCCGGTGATGACCTCCGGCATGACGAGTGGCGCATAGATCATGCCGGAAAACAGCACCCGGCCGGGGAAACGGGCAAAGCGGGTGAGAGAAAGCGCTGCCAGCGTTCCAAGGATTGTGCCGATGGTGGCGCTGAGGATACCCACGCGCAGCGTCACCCAGGCCGCATCCATGAGGCTTTGGTTCGACCACATGGATTTGTACCACTGCAGCGAGAAGCCGCCCCAGACTGTCACCAGCTTGGAGGCATTGAAGGAATAAATGATCAGGATGATGATCGGGATATAGAGGAAGGCAAAACCCAGGGTGAGGACGGTGATGTCGAATTTTCCGCGCTTCATGGCCTCACCCCACCTTCTTCTGCTGGTTCTGGAAGATGGCGATGGGCACCACCAGCAGGATCAGCAGGAGCACAGCGACCGCGGATGCCAAGGGCCAGTCGCGATTGCCGAAAAATTCCGTCCACAACGTCTTGCCGATCATCAGCGTCTGCGCGCCACCGAGTAGATCGGGGATGACGAATTCGCCCGTGATCGGAATGAAGCAGATCATCGAGCCGGCCACGACACCCGGCAGCGACAATGGGAAGGTAATCTTCCAGAAGGCCTTCCAAGGCGGGCAGCCCAGATCGGCCGCGGCTTCCAGCAGCGTATTGTCGAGCTTTTCCAGCGCCGAATAAAGCGGCAGCACCATGAAGGGCAGATAGGAATAAACGATGCCGATGAAGATCGCCGTTTCGGTGCGGAAGATATTGACCTGCTGGTCGGGTCCGAGAAACCCGAGCCACTGGAACAGCACTGTCAGCAGGCCCTCTGGTTTCAGAATGCCGATCCAGGCGTAGACGCGGATGAGGAATGAGGTCCAGAAGGGCAGGATGACCAGCATGACAAGCGTCGGGCGCACCGAAGATGGTGCGCGCGCCATGGCCAGCGCCATGGGATACCCAATCAGCAGCAGCAGGAAAGTGGAGATGAAGGCGATGCGCAGCGACGACAGATAGGCTTCAATGTAGAGCGGATCTTCCGTGAGGAAGAGGTAATTCTCAAAATCCAGCTGCGAGAAAAATTCGCCGAGCTTCGAAAATCCTTCGAAGACAGGCGTATAGGGCGGCATGGAAATTGCCGTATCTGACAGGGAGATTTTAAGGATGATGAAGAAGGGTGCGGCGAAAAACAGCAGCAGCCAGAAATAGGGGACCGCAACAACCAGCCAGCGCCAAGGGCTTTGCCGGTTTTCGGGAGTGGTGATTTCCATCGAAGCCTCCCTCAGCGTGTCAGGACGAGCCCTGAATCCGGTTTCCAGTTCAGCCACACCATGTCACCGAAGGTAATCGGGCGATCCACGAGACGCGATACATTGGCCTGCGCGGCGCGCATGACGCGGCCATCGGCGAGCTTGACGATGAAGACCGAGAAGTCACCGAGATAACCGATATCCCAGACTTCGCCATAGGCGGAATTGATGCTGCTATCGGCGGGCTGGTCGAGCGAGATGCGGACCTTTTCTGGGCGGATGGCGAAAGCCACCTGGCTGCCGGTGGCCGCCGCGCATTCCTGCTCCACCGACACCTTCAATCCGTCGCAATCGAGCGTCACCAGACCGGGCTTGCCGATATCGGAGGCATTGGCGACGACCTTGGCGTCGAAAATGTTGATGTCGCCAATGAAGTCGGCCACGTAGCGGCTGTTCGGTGCCTCATAGATTTCAGCCGGCGTTGCCACCTGCACGACATTGCCCTTGTCCATGACGGCGATACGGTCCGACACCGTCATCGCCTCTTCCTGATCATGGGTGACGATGAGGAAGGTGAGACCGAGATTGGTCTGGATATCCATTAGCTCGAATTGGGTTTCCTCGCGCAGCTTCTTGTCGAGCGCGCCGAGCGGTTCATCCAGAAGAAGCACCTTCGGCCGTTTGGCGAGCGACCGGGCAAGCGCCACGCGCTGGCGCTGGCCGCCGGAAAGCTGGCTTGGCTTGCGCTTGGCAAATTCCGTCAGCTTGACGAGCCGCAGCATTTCCTCGACGCGGCCGGCGATCTCCGCCTTCGGCAGCCCGTCCTGCTCAAGGCCGAAGGCCACGTTCTTTTCCACCGACATATGCGGGAAAAGCGCGTAGGACTGGAACATCATGTTGGTTGGGCGCTTGTAGGGCGGTACGCCGGAAATATCCTTGCCCTGCAGCAGGATGCGGCCCTCGGTCGGCTCCTCGAAACCGGCCAGCATGCGCATCAGCGTGGTCTTGCCGCAGCCCGAGGGACCGAGTAGCGAGAAAAACTCGCGCTCGTAGATATCGAGAGTGAGATTGTTGACGGCGACAAAATCGCCAAACCGTTTGGTGAGGTTTTCAAAGCGGATGAAGGGCACCGCGTCTGGATTATCCCAGGGGCTGAATTTGCGTTTGACCGGTCCGAGTGTCTTTGCCATGCCCGCCCCATTTCACCCAATATTTCATCGACACCTGATAGGGCAGAGAGGGTGGACGGCGCCACCCTCACCCAAGTCCGGTTAGCTGCCGGTCTTGATCTGCGTCCAGACGCGGTTCAGGACACGTTGTTCCTTTGGCCCGTAGGGCGAAATCGTGAAGAGCTTCTTCATCGTTTCCGGGCTCGGATAAACAGACGGGTTCTTGGCGACAGCCGGATCCATCAGCGCCTGCGAGGCGAGGTTGCCGTTAGCGTATTGCACGTAGTCAGAGGCCTTGGCGGCGACTTCAGGCTTCATCATGTAGTTGATGAAAGCATGGGCCTCCTCGACATTCTTGGCGTCTGCCGGAATGGCGAAGCTGTCCATCCAGATATAGGTGCCTTCCTTCGGGATGACGTAATTCACCTCGACCCCGTTCTTGGCCTCTTCGGCGCGGGTTTTGGCCTGGAGAATATCGCCGGACCAGCCGATGGAAATGCAGATGTCGCCATTGGCGAGGTCATTGATATAAGGAGAGGAATTGAAGGTTTTCGCGAAAGGACGAATCTTGGAATAGACCTCGCCGCCCGCTTCCAGGTCGGCCGTCTCCTTGCTGTCGGGGTTCTTGCCGATGTAATTCATGGCAATCGCGAAAGTCTCGTCGGAGGCATCGAGAATGTTGATGCCGCAGGCCTTCAGCTTCTCGGCATTTTCGGGTTTGAACAGCACGTCCCAGCTATCGACAGGCACATCGCCGAGCGCCGCCTTCACCTTGGCGACATTGTAGCCGATGCCTGTGGTGCCCCACATGTAATTGACGGCATATTCGTTGCCGGGGTCGTATTGCGCCAGGCGTTCCGTGATTTCCGGCCACATGTTCTTGAGGTTCGGCAGCTTGGACTTGTCCAGCTTCTGATAAACGCCGGCCTTGATCTGCCTTGCAAGGAAGGGCGAGGTGGGTGCCACGACATCATAACCCGAACTGCCGGCCAGAAGCTTGGTCTCCAGCACTTCGTTGCCGTCATAGACGTCATAAACCACCTTGATACCGGTTTCCTTGGTGAAATCCTCAAGGATGGCGGGATCAATATAATCAGACCAGTTGTAGACGTGGACGACCTTTTCCTGGGCCATTGCCGAACCTGCTGCAACAAGCACGGTGGTGAGAGCCAAGGTCAGACGGAGAGAACGGTTTTTCATGATGTCTCCTGTTAACGCATCCTTACGGTGGGAGCGTGATCCCCTTTTTTAGCGAGACTAGAAAGGAAAACAAAAGGGAGCAAGCGGGAAATGTGCAGCACAGCATTTTCAACCACATGTGTTTCACACGCGAAAAATTGCGTGGAAAAGCTTACTGGAAGTCGAAAACACTGAGGCCAGTGACCATTTCATCCAACCCGAGCGGGCGCGTAAGCGGCGCTTCCGCCCGCGACAGGCAGCCCTGCCTTTCGCACAGCCGGCATGAGGGACCAATGGCAACCGGGGCGGCCCCCGAAGCAGCCGGGCCATAGACGGTGTCCCCTGCCTGAATGAAATCGCAGCCCAAGAGCAGAGCCGTGCGCCGCACTCTTTCGCCGAAACCAGCCTGCGGGCCTTCCAGCGTGCGCGACACCGTGAGGAAGGCGTCACCATCAGGCATCTCAACCCCCTCCACCAGGACCTGCCCCGGCTGGGCGAAGGCGGCGTGAATATTGAGCCGTGGACAGAGGCCACCGAATCGCGCCCTCGGGAAACCAGTGGCGCCGGAAAGGCGGAAGCGGTTTCCGGCGTTGTCGATTTCCATCAGAAAAAACGGGATTGTGGGAGCCGACGGCCGTTGCAGGGTAACCAACCGGTTGGCCGCCTGCTCGAATGACACGTTAAAGCGCGACCGTAGAACGTCGACGTCGTATTTCGCCCGCTGCGCGGCGGCGAGGAACGAACCATAGGGCATCATCAACGCATGGGCCGCATAGCGCGCCAGTTCAAACCGAGCAATACGCCGTGCCTCCTCACCTTTCAGGCCCAGCGCCTCCAGTTCCGCGCCTATCTCTTCGCGAAGCGCCAGGAGACACGTTTCCATCGCCATTTCACGGAGCTGATCTGGCTGCGACAGACGCTCTGACAAAAACAGCCGCATGGAATGGCGGTCATAACGCCGTCTCAGGTTCGGCATGGCATGAACCGGTAAGGTCCTGACGGCGATGCCATGGTTCTTTTGAAGCCATGCCCTCAATCCAGAGGCAAGATCATCTCCCATCACCAATTGCTTATGAAGGTCTTCCGCCGCCGCATCGATGGCATGGAGATAGGCCGGGCGGTTTTCAAAGACGTGGCGCACCTCGTCGATCGGCAGGCGGGTGGAAGACAGCGCCGTCTCATGCCCTTCCCGCGCCAGAAGATCGGAGAGGTCGGACAGGCGCTGCGCCTGCTCCCGGTAAGCCCGGTAAAGCTTGAGGACGCCGCTTGCCGCATTCGGCGCAGCATCGGCCACCTCGATCAATTCTTGCGGCGATGGCACCTCGCCCGCCAGCAGCGGGTCTGCGAAGACCTCTCGCAGCTGCCCGGCGGAACCGGCGCTTTCGCCTTGCAAGTCGTCCAGATCGACCTTGTAGACTGAGGCGAGCTTCAAAAGCAGCTGCACCGTCAGCGGCCGCTGGTTGCGCTCGATGAGATTGAGATAGGACGGCGAAATCGCCAGCGCCTCGGCCATGGCCGTCTGCGTCAGCCCCAGCCCATTGCGAATGCGGCGTACCCGCGGGCCTGCAAAAATCTTGTTTTCCGACACCGCCGTTCCCCCTCCGTCCTCGTCGACTCATACAAGCTTATTACAAACTCGACAGATCACGCTATTTTACAAAATTTACATTTTTACAGCGCCACTCTGTCACGCATCCTACAGGATAACCTCTTTCAAGTCACTGTTTTTATGTTTGTTCTGGCGCTCAAATCTAGGAAAATGTAAATGTAGTCACATCAAACGGCGGCGCACGCAACTCATAGTCCTCCGTTCTCGAAACTGTATTTATCTTGGGAGAGAGAAGTATGACGGATTTTTACAAGCTTGTTCCGGGTGCACCGCAGGGGCGTTTCGATGGCATCGAGCGGACCTATACCGCCGGCGATGTGGAGCGGTTGCGCGGCTCCGTCGAAATCCGCCATTCGCTGGCCGAAATGGGCGCGAACCGGCTGTGGACACTGATCAACGAGGAGAATTTCGTCAATGCGCTGGGCGCGCTCTCGGGCAACCAGGCCATGCAGATGGTTCGTGCCGGGCTGAAGGCGATCTATCTCTCGGGCTGGCAGGTTGCAGCGGACGCCAATACGGCGTCGGCCATGTATCCGGACCAGTCACTTTATCCGGCCAATGCCGCGCCGGAGCTGGCGAAGCGCATCAACCGCACCCTGCAGCGCGCCGACCAGATCGAGACGGCAGAGGGCAAGGGCCTGTCGGTCGACACCTGGTTCGCACCAATCGTTGCCGACGCAGAAGCCGGTTTCGGCGGGCCGCTCAACGCCTTCGAGATCATGAAGGCGTTCATCGAGGCGGGTGCGGCGGGTGTTCACTATGAAGACCAGCTGGCTTCGGAAAAGAAATGCGGCCATCTCGGCGGCAAGGTTCTGATCCCGACGGCGGCGCATATTCGCAACCTGACGGCGGCGCGGCTTGCGGCTGACGTCATGGGCGTGCCGACGCTGGTCATCGCCCGCACCGATGCGGAAGCCGCCAAGCTTCTGACCTCTGACATCGACGAGCGCGACCGCCCCTTCGTGGATTACGATGCCGGCCGGACTGTCGAGGGCTTCTATCAGGTCAAAAACGGGCTCGAGCCCTGCATTGCCCGCGCGGTCGCCTATGCGCCCTATTGCGACCTGATCTGGTGCGAGACGTCGAAGCCGGATCTCGAGCAGGCGCGCAGGTTTGCCGAGGGCGTGCACAAGGTCCATCCCGGCAAGAAGCTCGCTTACAATTGCTCGCCATCGTTCAACTGGAAAAAGCACCTCGATGACGCGACGATTGCAAAGTTCCAGCGCGAACTAGGCGCGATGGGCTACAAGTTCCAGTTCATCACGCTCGCCGGCTTCCACCAGCTCAACTACGGCATGTTCGAACTGGCGCGCGGTTACAAGGATCGGCAGATGGCGGCTTATTCCGAGCTTCAGCAAGCGGAATTTGCAGCGGAAGCGAATGGTTACACCGCCACCAAGCACCAGCGCGAAGTCGGCACCGGCTATTTTGACGCCGTGTCCCTGGCGATTTCGGGCGGCACGTCGTCCACGACAGCCATGAAGGAATCCACCGAGCACGACCAGTTCCGCCCGGCGGCGGAATAAATCGAAAAAACCGCCCTTCCCAGCTTTGGGAAGGGCTTGCAAACCGGATCAAAAACCCCTGACAATAATGAGAGGAGAAATGCCATGAACGCCCACAACCCGATCAAGACCCATGTCAAGGAACGCGCCGAGGAGCAGTCCTCCGCCATGACGCAGGATCAGCAGGCCGCCATCCGCATGCTGGCCAACGACCTGCACCGCCTCAACCAGGCCGTCATGAAAGCCGTCGAGGCCGGTGTTTCCGTCGAGCTGGTCCGCTCGGCCCGCCACCATGGTGGCGGCGGCAACTGGGGCGATCTGCTGATCCCCGTCATCGTCGCGCAGGGAAGCGCTGCGGCCTGATCCGCAGAACGGTTATGCCGGGCGGCTTTTGCGCCCGGCATATAGATCGGAATGCCCCTTGATGAGACGGGTCATCCGGTCCGCCACCGTCCTGATATCGCGGCGGTGGCGATCGTCGTTGTTCATGACGATCCACTGATTGTGGCGAAGCGCCCCGAGCTCTTCGCCCTCACGCGTCAGCCGCGCATCGGCATCGCCGACGAAACAGGGAAGCACCGCAATCCCCGCCCCCGAGAGGACAAGATCGAGAAGCGCCGTTGGCCGGTTCACCGTCACCACGATCTGATTGCGACGGTTTTCGTGCGGCCACCGCAGGTAGGTCGAAATCGCATTTTCCTCGGCCACCGCCAGCCAGCGATCGGCAACAGAAACGGCAGCGTTTCGCAGTCTGTAAGGGGCGTAGGCAACCTCCCCCGTCTTGATGGCAGCGAGATTACGCTCCTGCGGCTCGAAAGCGCGGATACCGATATCGTTTTCGCGATGGGCCAGAGACGCCCTCTGCTCGGCAATGAAAAGGTCGATGCGGAAATCATCGCGATCCGTGCAGATGGCGGAGAAGTTGCCGGTCAAGAGCCAGGCATTCCAGGTGCCCACGGCAATCCGCACGATGGACGAGGCGGATGACGCCTTCTGCCATCCCTCGATATCTCGCGCCGCATTCTCCATGGCCTGAAGTCTATCGAACAGCACGCGACCGTCCATCGTGAGGGCGTATCCCGTCTGACTGCGCTGGAACAGCGCCTTGCCGATCCGCTCCTCCAATTCGACCATGCGCCGACCTATGGTCGCGGGGCTTAAACCCGTCAGGCTGGCAGCGCCCGTCAAGCCGCCACTGCGTGACACATCAAGGAAAAGCTGATAGGAATCCCAGGTGACGTTTTTCATCATTGAAAAACGTAGCGCATTTTCTTGCGCAGATAAATCAAAAAACGGCGTGCATCATGGCCCTCCGCATTAGAAGGAGAGCGACATGCACGCGATTTTTGCAGCACGGGCCATCATCGACAACCAGCGGCCGCGCACACGGCGTGAGGCCATTCTGCTGGAAGAAAAGTTTTACAGGAATATGGCCGAGGCGTCTCGGCCATGGCGGCTTTTTAGCGCGCTAATCAGCTTGATAAGAGCGAAGGGCCGCCGATCAGTAAAAGAGGGCTATCAGGGCTGCCAGAGCACCGGCGGCGATGAGGCTCAGGCGAAAGGCCAGCTGACGGCTCTCGTTGTCAGTGCGGGCGATGGCAATGGCGCGAGGGCGGCGATGTGCAGATCTGTTCATGCGCGGGTTCCTGACGAAAAACTCAATCGACCCATGCCCTGTTAAGGCCTCCAGCAGGACATCATGTGCAGCGGGATCGAGATGTGATCCGGCTTTGCTGGCATTCGGTCAGGATGACTCCGGGCCCGTTAACAGGTTGTTAAAAAGGGCGAAGAGGGACAATAAACTCAGCCAGCAAGTTTGGCGTACAGGCCTCATTATACTCCGTCACTCCGGACTAGATCCGGGGTCCAGCCGACGCACGCCTGTGCGGCGAGAGTCGTCTTTTCAGCCCAAAGACTTGGGCTGACTGGATACCGGCTCAAGGCCGGTATGACGGAGGAGAAAGTTGCGAACTAACTCCACGGCCAGAGACGATCACGCGAATTCGCCCGCCGCCTGACCAGACGCCCAGGCCCACTGGAAGTTATAACCGCCGAGCCAGCCGGTCACATCGACACATTCACCGATGAAATAGAGGCCGGGCACGGCCTTTGCCGCCATGCTGCGGGAATCGAGGCCGGTCGTGTCCACCCCGCCGAGCGTCACCTCTGCGGTGCGATAACCTTCAGACCCGGCGGGCTTGATCTGCCAGTCCTGCACGTCTGCCGCCAGCTTTATCAGCACCTTGTCGGACATGTCGGCGAGATGGCCTGTCAGGCCGGATTGTTCCACCACATGCTGCGCGAGCCTTTTCGGCAGAATGTCCGACAAAGCGGTCTGGGCGGACTGGCGGCCGTTCTTCTGTTTTGCCTGTTTTAACAGTCCGGCGATATCATGATGCGGCTCGAGCTTCAGGCGGATCACATCACCCTCACGCCAGTAGGAGGAGATTTGCAGGATCGAAGGACCGCTCAAACCGCGATGGGTAAACAGCAGCGCTTCCTCGAACGCGGTTTTGCCATGGGAAACCTCGGCCGGAACCGCGACGCCGGCAAGAGGGCTGAGCTTTTCCAACGAAGCGGGATCGAGCGTCAGAGGTACGAGGCCGGGGCGGGTTCCAATGAGCTTGAGGCCGAACTGTTCGGCGATCTGGTAGGCAAAACCGGTCGCGCCCATTTTCGGGATGGACTTGCCGCCCGTCGCGACGACAAGGCTTTCCGCCTCGATGACGCCGCCTGAGGTCGTCACGCGAAAACGGTCACCGTCATGGCTGACGGCCGAGACTGATGTTTCGAGCCGCAGTTTCGCATTCACCGCCTGCATTTCGCCGAGCAGCATGCGGATGATATCCTTGGCGCTGTCGTCGCAGAAAAGCTGGCCAAGTGTCTTTTCGTGCCAGGAAATGCGGTGTTTTTCGACAAGGGCGATGAAATCGCGCGGCGTATAACGGGCGAGCGCGGATTTGGCGAAATGCGGATTGGCAGAGAGATAATTCTTCGGCCCGGCATGGATATTGGTGAAATTGCAGCGACCACCGCCGGAGATGCGGATCTTTTCGCCCGGCGCTTTCGCATGGTCGAGAATGACGACGGAACGGCCGCGCTGGCCAGCGCGGATGGCGCACATCATGCCGGCGGCACCCGCCCCCAAAATCAGCACGTCACATTTCTCTGCAATCATTCCATTCGATCCGTTTCCTTCCTCTTTTTCCAAGTCCCGGCGCTTGTCAATGGCGCTTTCCCCCTCGCCAATTGCCAAACTACGGTTATGATGGCGCCACCAGAAACACAGACCCGGTGATACATGCCCGCCAAGAAAACCATGCTCCGCCCGAAGAAACAGGCAACCATGGCAAAGAAGTCCCCTCCCCTCGACCTTTCCTCCACCCGTGGCGTTTCCTCCTGGCGCGAAGCCGCGCAATGGCTGAGGGCGCGCGGCATCGAGGACATCGAGTGCATCACGCCCGACCTTGCCGGCGTTCCCCGTGGCAAGATGATGCCGACGGCGAAATTCACCGGCGACACTTCGCTCGCCCTCCCCTCGGCACTTTATCGCCACACGATATCTGGTGAATATCCCGATGAGACGGCGAATTTCCGCTACGAACCGCGCGACAGCGACCTGAAGCTGGTGCCTGATCTTTCCACGCTTTCCGTCGTGCCTTGGGAAACCGACCCCACCGCGCAGGTGATCTGCGACGTGGTGGATGCGGAAGGCAATTTCGTGCCCTACACGCCGCGCAACGTTTTGAAGAACGTGCTGTCGCTCTACACAGAAAAGGGCTGGAAGCCTGTCGTGGCGCCGGAGATCGAATTTTATCTCGTCGCCATGAATGACGATCCCGACTATCCGTTGCATCCGCCGAAGGGCCGGTCCGGACGCTCCATCGTTGGCGGCCAGAGCTACTCCATCGCCGGTATCAACGAATTCGACGAGTTGATCGACGACATCTATCACTTCTCCGAAAAGCAAGGTCTCGAGATCGACACACTCATCCATGAGGAAGGTCCGGCGCAGCTGGAAATCAACCTGCGCCATGGCGATCCGATCGAGCTTGCCGACCAGGTGTTCCTGTTCAAGCGCACCATTCGCGAAGCGGCGCTGAAGCATGGCATCTACGCCACCTTCATGGCCAAGCCGATGCAGGGCCAGCCGGGTTCGGCCATGCATATCCACCAGTCGGTGGTGGAGATCGATAGCGGCCGCAATATCTTCTCCAATGCGGATGGCAGCCCCTCGAAAGAGTTCTTCTCCTTCGTCGGCGGCATGCAGCGTTACGTGCCGAATGCGCTGGTCATGCTGGCGCCCTATGTCAACTCCTACCGCCGCCTGACGCCCGACATGGCCTGCCCGGTCAACAATGCCTGGGGTTATGACAACCGCACGACGGCCTTCCGCGTGCCGATTTCCGGCCCGCAGGCGCGGCGCGTCGAAAACCGGCTTCCGAGTTCTGATGCCAACCCTTATCTCGCACTTGCCGCTTCGCTCGGCTGCGGCTGGCTCGGTATCGTCAACAGCATCGAACCGACAGAACCCACCGCCGATACGGCCAATGAGGGCTCGATCGACCTGCCGCGCGGTCTGCTTGAAGCCGTGGCCCTGCTCGAGGGAGAAGCGCAGTTCGACCGGGTTTTCGGCCACGAATTCGTAGGCCTTTATGCCGGCCTGAAACGCGGGGAGTTCGAGACCTTCATGCAGGTCATCAGCCCCTGGGAGCGCGAGTTCCTGCTTCTCAACGTGTGAGGAACCACGAGCATGACATGGCAGAGCCCGATTGCGCCGGGACTATCCTGGTATCAGGCAACCCTTGGCGAGCGGCCGGACTATCCCGCCCTCGACGGGCCGAAGCAGGTCGATGTCGCGATCATCGGCGGCGGTTATACCGGCCTGCAGGCGGCGTGTAACCTTGCGGAAAACGGCGTGTCGGTCGCCCTCATCGAGGCGCACCGTTTTGGCGATGGCGCTTCCGGCCGCAATGGCGGCCAGTTCGGCACCGGTCAGCGCTCATTTCCCGACGAGATGGAACAGGAAATCGGCTTCGAGCAATCGAAGCTGCTGTTCGACATCGCCGAAGATGCCAAAAACTACGTGCGTGACTTCGCCAGCAGCCGCGGCATAGACATGGAGTATCTGCCCGGGCAGCTTTATGTGGCGCACAAGGCTGGTTACGAGGACGACTATCGCCGCAGCGTCGATGCGATGAACAATCGCTACGGCTATCCGCATATTTCCTACATGGAGCGTGGCGAAGCGCGCAAACGTGTCGGCTCCACCCATTATTTCGGCGGTACGCGCGATACCGGCACCGGCCATATACACCCGCTGAAGCTGCTCGTCGGGCTTGCAAAAGCGGCAAAGGATGCGGGCGCTCAGATTTACGAGATGACGCCGGCGAAATCGATCCGGCAGGTGGGCGGAAAGTCAATCATCGAAACGCCCTTCGGCACGATTACCGCGCCGCAGGTGCTGATTGCCACCAATGCCTATATCGGTAATCTGGAGCCGGTGACGGCGGCCCATATCATGCCGATCCGTTCCTTCATCGGTGCCACCGCACCGCTCGACGCCTATCCGGACATCATCCCCGGCAAGGAAGCGGTGGCAGACTCTCGTTTCGTGGTGCGCTATTTTCGCAAGACGGCCGATAACCGGCTGCTGTTCGGCGGACGCGAGGCCTATACGGCAGATACGCCGCGCGATATCTCAACCCATATCCGCCGGCAGATCGCGGAAATTTATCCCGAACTGAAGGCTGTCGAAATCACCCATTCCTGGGGCGGCTCCGTTGGCATCACCCTGCCGCGCACGGTGTTCGTGCGCGAGGTCATGCCCGGCGTCACCTCCATCGGCGGTTATTCCGGTCACGGCGTGATGTTGTCGAATTATTGCGGCAAGCTTTATGCCGATCTGGTGCTCGGCAAAAAGGACATGCTGGCGCCCTTCGCGCGGCTGAAAGTCCCTGCCTTCCCCGGCGGCACGTCGCTCCGTGCGCCGTTGCTCTTTCTGGCGCTGTCGTGGTTCGCGTTGCGAGACAGGTTTTGATCCTTCACAATAAACAGGGGGTTCGATGGAAAAAGCGGATGACCGGCTTGTTACTATTGCCACGGGCTACGGGCTCGCTGAGACGGCAGTGACGGCGTCTTTCCTGCGGGCATATGGAGTTCAAACCGTTGCGCTGCCGAGCCAATTCGCCTCGATCTTCTGGCATTATGCTGTTGCGCTCGGCGGATTAGAGATCCGGATTGCTGCACGGCAATTCGAAGAAGCGCAGATGTTGTTGGATAGCATCGAGCAAAGCCAGGATACCGGACGTACTTGCGCCATCCACCTGTTCTGGCGGGGTATCGCCGCAGTCATGGTATTGTTCCTGTTTTCCGTGCCGCCACCGGCAAAAGGTCTGTTCCGAAACCCAATCCATTCCACATACGGCCTAAGGCCAAACCAAAATTCATAATTTCACCTAACTGAGTCTGGCATTTTTAAATCGATTAGATTATGGATGCCCCAACCCTTGAAGATCGAGAGAATCGATATGAGCAGTCAGATCATTCCTGTTGAACCTTTTGATTGTGTCGTTTTCGGCGGCACGGGCGATCTTGCCGAGCGCAAGCTTCTGCCAGCCCTTTATCACCGGCAGATCGAAGGGCAGTTCACGGAGCCGACCCGCATCATCGGCGCGTCGCGTTCGGTCATGACCCATGAGGAATATCGCAAATTCGCGCAGGACGCGCTGAAGGAGCATCTGAAGGCCGGCGAATATGACGACGCCCAGGTTGCCGTGTTCCTGAACAGGCTATTTTACGTGCCCGTTGACGCCAAGGGCAGCAATGGCTGGGACGTGCTGAAGAAGCTGCTCGACGAGGGTAAAGAGCGCGTGCGCGCCTTTTATCTGGCCGTCGCGCCAGGCATTTTTGGCGATATCGCCGACAAGATCCGCGAACACAAGCTGATTACCCGCTCGACCCGCATCGTCGTTGAAAAGCCTATCGGCCGCGATCTGGCTTCCGCGCAGGAACTGAACGACACCATCGGCCATGTCTTCAAGGAAGAGCAGATCTTCCGCATCGACCACTATCTCGGCAAGGAGACGGTGCAGAACCTGATGGCGCTGCGTTTCGCCAACGCGCTTTACGAGCCGCTGTGGAATTCCGCCCATATCGACCACGTGCAGATCACCGTTGCCGAAGCGGTCGGTCTTGAAGGCCGCGCCGGTTATTACGACAAGGCCGGTGCGCTGCGCGACATGGTGCAGAACCATATTCTCCAGCTGCTCTGCCTTGTCGCCATGGAACCGCCTGCTTCCATGAATGCCGAAGCCGTGCGTGACGAAAAGCTGAAGGTTCTGCGCTCGCTGAAGCCGATCGACACCAGCAACGTCGAAAAGCTGACGGTTCGCGGGCAGTACCGCGCCGGCGCTTCCGCCGGTGGCCCGGTCAAAGGTTATCTGGAAGAGCTGGAAGGCGGCGTTTCAAACACCGAGACCTTCGTCGCCATCAAGGCCGAAATCGCCAACTGGCGCTGGGCCGGCGTTCCTTTCTACATCCGCACCGGCAAACGCCTCGCGACCCGCGTTTCGGAAATCGTCGTCACCTTCAAGCAGATCCCGCATTCGATCTTCGACGATGCGGCCGGCAAGATCGAGGCCAACAAGCTGGTCATTCGCCTGCAGCCGGATGAGGGCGTCAAGCAGTCGCTGCTCATCAAGGACCCCGGCCCGGGCGGCATGCGCCTGCGTCAGGTGTCGCTGGACATGAGCTTTGCCGAAGCCTTCAACGTGCGCAGCCCCGACGCCTATGAACGCCTCCTGATGGACACGATCCGCTCCAACCAGACGCTGTTCATGCGGCGCGACGAAGTTGAGGCCGCCTGGGACTGGGTCGACCCGATCCTGAAGAGCTGGGAAGAGCTGGGCCAGGGCGTGCAGGGCTACACGGCGGGCACCTGGGGTCCAAGCGGTTCCATCGCGCTGATCGAGCGTGACGGCCGCACCTGGCATGATGCCGACTGAGGGCCTTCAATGAGCGAAACAATCCACGTCTTCGACACCCCTGCAGCGCTGGCGACAGCGCTCGCGGCGGAAGTTGCCAAACGCCTTGATGAAGCAACCAAGGAACGGGGGACCGCAAGCATTGCGGTCTCTGGTGGCTCGACACCGAAGCTGTTCTTTCAGGCGCTTTCCCATCACGATCTCGACTGGCCCAATATCAGCGTGACGCTGGTAGACGAGCGTTTCGTTCCACCGGAAAGCGACCGGTCGAACCATCGGCTGGTTGCCGAGAACCTGTTGCAGGACAAGGCGAAGGCGGCTTATTTCGTGCCGCTATTCCAGCCTGCCGCTTCGCCGGAAGACGCGGCAACCCTTGCGACCGTCAAGACCGAAGCGATCTGCGATCCCTTCGATGTCGTCATTCTCGGCATGGGAACGGATGGCCATACGGCATCGTTCTTCCCCGGTGGAGACAATCTCTACGAAGCGCTTGACCTCGATGAACCGCGCGGCGTCCTGACCATGGCGGCGGAAAATGCCGGTGAGGAGCGGTTGACCTTCAACTTCTCCAGCCTGCACGATGCCGGTTTTCTGGTGCTCCACATCGAAGGTGCGGCCAAGAAGGCAACGCTGGAGAAAGCGCAGTCCGGTGAGGATGAGGATGAAATGCCTATTCGTGCCGTGCTGAACCGGGCGGAGACGCCTGTGGATATATACTGGGCGCCATAACCCACCGCGGCTGCCGCCTCTGCGGCCCGCGACAAGCGCCCCGAAGACATGAAGACTGAACCACGACAACCGGCCGCTCACCTCCCGGAACGCCGGTTGCCGACCAACGAACAGGATGAACGCCCATGTCCGCCGATTCCCGCATTCAGGCCATTACCGCCCGCATCGTCGAACGTTCCAAGCCATACCGCGAGACCTATCTCGAGCGGCTGCGGCTGCAGGTTTCCAAGGGCGTTCACCGTTCCGTGCTTTCCTGCGGCAATCTTGCCCACGGGTTTGCGGTCTGTTCCCCCGCCGACAAGGACATCCTTGCCGGCGACCGGGTCCCCAATCTCGGCATCATCACCGCCTATAACGACATGCTGTCCGCGCACCAGCCCTATGAGACCTTCCCCGCGATCATCCGCGATGCGGCGAAGGAAGCGGGCGGCATCGCGCAGGTTGCGGGCGCCGTTCCCGCCATGTGCGACGGCGTGACCCAGGGGCAGCCGGGCATGGAGCTTTCGCTGTTTTCCCGCGACGCCATCGCCATGGCTGCCGGCATCGGCCTCTCGCACAACATGTTCGACGCCGCTCTCTATCTCGGCGTCTGCGACAAGATCGTGCCCGGCCTCGTGATCGCTGCCCTTGCCTTCGGTCACCTGCCCGCGGTCTTCATTCCCGCCGGCCCGATGACATCAGGCCTGCCGAATGACGAGAAGTCGCGCATTCGCCAGCTTTATGCCGAAGGCAAGGTCGGTCGTGCGGAGCTGCTCGAAGCGGAATCCAAATCCTACCACGGCCCCGGGACCTGCACCTTCTACGGCACCGCCAATTCCAACCAGATGCTGATGGAAATCATGGGCTTTCACATGCCCGGTTCCTCCTTCATCAATCCGGGCACGCCGCTGCGTGACGCGCTGACGCGCGAGGCCACAAAGCGCGCGCTCGCCATTACCGCACAGGGCAATGAATTCACGCCGGCAGGTGAGATGATCGACGAGCGATCCGTCGTCAACGGCGTCGTCGGCCTGCATGCGACGGGCGGTTCAACCAACCACACCATGCACCTGATCGCCATGGCGCGTGCGGCGGGTATCATCCTCACCTGGCAGGACATTTCCGATCTCTCAGACATCGTGCCGCTGCTCGCCCGGGTCTATCCCAACGGTCTTGCCGATGTGAACCATTTCCACGCCGCCGGCGGCATGGGTTTCCTCATCAAGCAGCTCCTGAAGCAGGGCTTCGTGCATGACGACGTCCGTACGGTCTTCGGACAGGGGCTTGCGGCCTACACAGTGGATGCAATGCTTGACGAGAAGGGGGCCGTCACCCGCCAGCCCTCCCCGGAGCAGAGCCACGATCCGAAGGTGCTTTCCAGCATCGAAACCCCGTTCCAGCCGACCGGTGGCCTGAAGATGCTGACGGGCAATCTCGGCAAATCGGTCATCAAGATTTCCGCCGTCAAGCCGGAACGCCATATCATCGAAGCGCCGGCCATCGTTTTCCACGACCAGCAGGAGCTTCAGGACGCCTTCAAGGATGGCAAGCTCAACCGCGATTTCATCGCCGTTGTCCGCTTCCAGGGGCCGAAGGCTAACGGAATGCCGGAACTGCACCGTCTGACGCCGCCGCTTGGCGTGCTGCAGGATCGTGGTTTCAAGGTGGCGCTGGTGACCGACGGGCGCATGTCCGGTGCGTCCGGTAAGGTGCCGGCCGCCATCCATGTGACGCCGGAGGCTTCCGATTGCGGTCCGATCTCGCTCATCCGCGACGGCGATATTATCCGTCTCGACGCCATTTCCGGCTCGCTCGAGGTGCTGGTGTCCGCTGCTGAACTGTCAAAGCGCGAGCCGGCGCGGGCCGATCTCTCAGGCAATGAGTGGGGCATGGGCCGCGAACTTTTCGCCCCCTTCCGCCGCAATGCCGGCCCCGCCGATCAGGGCGCCAGCGTCCTGTTCCATTGATATTCGGGGATGGATGCTCGGATAGACAAGACGGGTCAGGGCGGGCTTTAAGAGCTTCGCCCTGATAACTCAGAACGACCTGATATCCAGCTTCCGGTCACGATGTGCCGGGTGCGTGCTGAAGACGAAGATGCGGTCCAGTTCCTTTTGCGTCAGCATGCGCAGGAAGCGGACATGGATGGTGTTGTTGGCGTTGACGCGCAGCATGACGCAGCCGATCTTGCTGATGCGGGCGTCGGGAATATCGAGATAGAACTGGTGCGGCAGGTTATATTTCGTTATCAGCGCCAGCACTGCCTCGGTCTGCGAAATGCGGATGACATCGCAGCGGCGCGCCGCCATGTGCATCACAGCCTTTTCAGTATATTCGATGCGTGCGGCATTCATTGTATCTTCCATGCGGAACCGGCTTTCGCGGTCATACATGAAAGATTCTTCCTTGCTCAGGTAATGGTTCCTGATCACACCGGTACCGCTTTGCACGCCCAGACTCCATGCTCGATCAATGGAGCAAGACTAGGCCATAGTCTTTAACAATTCATATCAGCGCCGTCTTAAACAGACCGGAAGTGGGACATTCGCGGCGTTTTTCCACAGGCGAAAAACCTGAGAAAACCCCGAAACGAGAGGCGTTCCGGGGCTTCAGCCTAAAGCGTCAGACGCGGTAGGTCTTGCCTTCGGCGTTGAAGAGGTGGAGTTTTTCCTGCGGCGCGGCGAAACGCAGGGTCTGGCCCTTCGCAGCCGAAACGATGCCTGGTGCCTTGACGATGATCGGCTCCTGGCCTTTCGGTGCTTCAAGATAAAGCAGGGTAACTTCGCCAAGCGCCTCGACAATCGATACTTTCCCTTCGAAGAGATAGTCGTCGCCAGTGACGATGCTCAGATCTTCCGGCCGCACACCGAAGCTTGCGGCCTTGCCCTGTTCGCTCCCCGGCGTGGAAACGTTGACGACGAGCGTCTTGCCGCCGGCAAGCTCGATCGATGTCCGCTCTCCCGTCCCGACGATCTTGCCAGCGATGATGTTCATGGCTGGCGAGCCGATGAATTTCGCAACGAAGAGATTTGCCGGGTTCTCATAAAGTTCGAGCGGCGCGCCGACCTGCTCCACGCGCCCGGCATTCAGAACGACGATGCGGTCGGCGAGCGTCATCGCCTCCACCTGATCGTGGGTGACGTAAATCATCGTCGTATCGGCCATCTGCTCGTTGAGCTTGGCGATTTCGATGCGGGTGGCGACACGCAGCGCCGCATCGAGGTTGGACAATGGCTCGTCGAACAGGAAGACCTTCGGGTTGCGGCAGATCGCGCGGCCGATGGCAACACGCTGGCGCTGGCCGCCCGAGAGAGCCTTGGGCAGCCGCTCCAGATATTGCGTAAGCTGCAGGATTTCGGCAGCGGCGCGGACGCGGCGGTCGATTTCCTGCTTGTTTTCCTTGGCGATCTTCATGCCGAAGGCCATGTTGTCATAGACCGTCATATGCGGATAAAGCGCGTAGGACTGGAACACCATGGCAATGCCCCGGCGCGAAGGTGGGATCTCGTTGACGAGCTGTCCGTCAATATACATCTCGCCGCCGGTGATCTCCTCCAGACCCGCGATCATGCGCAGCAGCGTCGACTTTCCGCAGCCGGAGGGGCCGACGAAGACGATGAATTCGCCCTGTTCGATCGAAAGATCGATGCCGTGCAGCACCTTCACCTGTCCGTAGGATTTGCGGATATCCTTGAGAACGAGACTTGTCATGGGTGGTCCTCCCTGTTCTGTCAGGCGTAACGGGCGAAGAACGCGCCCCACGCCGGAAGTTCTACGTTTCTGCCTTCGAGCGCGGCTGTAAAGCCGTGGCCCTCCAGAACCTCCCAGTTCCCATCAGGCAGCGATGCCTTTGCCGGCGTCGCCGACAGATTGAAGAGGCAGAGAATGGTTTCGTTTCCGAGCGTCCTTGTGTAGCTCGACACCTCGCCCTGAACGGGCTGGAACTCGATGCCACCTTTCGCGAAAGCCGGGTGCTGCCTGCGGAAAGTGAGGAAGCGACGGTAATGTTCCAGCACCGATGCCTCATTGCCCTGCTGGGCGCTGACGGCACGCTGCTTGTGCTCCGCCGGAATCGGCAACCACGTTTTGTCGGCTGTCGAAAAACCCGCCTGCGCATGGCCGGCATCCCACACCATCGGCGTGCGGCAACCATCGCGGCCCTTGAATTCCGGCCAGAACTGGATGCCGTAGGGGTCCTGCAAATCCTCGAACGCGATGTCGGCTTCGGTGAGGCCGAGTTCTTCGCCCTCATAGATGCAGACGGACCCGCGCTGTGTCATCAGCAGTGCCGAAAGGACCTTGGCGAAAGCGTCCTTGTCCTCGACATGCTCGCCCCAGCGGCTGACATGACGCACGACATCATGGTTGGAGAATGCCCAGCAGGCCCAGCCTTCCGGCGCAGCTCTCGCAAAATCCGCCTGCACATCGGCGACGCGCTGCGGGGTCAGCGCGTCGGGCGCCAAGAATTCGAAGGCGTAGCACATCTGCATCTTGTCATCGCCCGACGTATACTCACCGACGATCTCCAGACCGCGTTGGCTGTCGCCCACTTCACCGACGGCGGCGATATCCGGAAACTCGTCCAGCACCGCGCGGAAGCGCTTCAGGAAGGCAATGTTTTCCGGGCGGTTCTTGTCGTAGAGATGTTCCTGGAAGTTATAGGGATTGACCGCAGGCGCGGTGGAAGCATTGCGGCGCTCCGGGGCCAGCGCCGGGTTGTCGCGCAGCTCGAGGTCATGGAAATAGAAATTGATGGTGTCGAGGCGGAAACCATCGACACCGCGCTTCAGCCAGAAGCGGGTGATGTTCAGCAGCTCTTCCTGCACTTCCGGGTTATGTAGATTGAGGTCCGGCTGCGAGGTCAGGAAGTTGTGCATGTAATATTGCATGCGGGTCGGATCCCACTGCCAGCCCGAACCGCCGAAGATCGACAGCCAGTTGTTGGGCGGCGTGCCATCCGGTTTGGCTTCCGACCACACGTACCAGTCCGCTTTCGGATTGTTGCGGCTGGCGCGGCTTTCCACGAACCAGGGATGCTGGTCCGATGTATGCGACAAAACAAGGTCGATCATGACGCGGATGCCGAGGCGATGGGCCTCCGCAATCAACCCGTCGAAATCGGCCAGCGTACCGAACATCGGATCGACATCGACATAATTCGAGACGTCGTAACCGAAATCCTTCATCGGCGAGGTGAAGAAGGGCGAAATCCAGATTGCATCGGCACCCAGATTGGCGATGTGATGGAGGCGATCGGTTATGCCCTTGAGGTCACCGATTCCGTCGCCATTGGAGTCCTGATAGGAGCGCGGATAGATCTGATAGATAACAGCGCCGCGCCACCAGTCCTTGTTGGGCGTCAAAGCGGAAGTCACCGAAGCGGTCATTGATTTGTCCTGTCTGGTATGGGCGTCCATGGTCTGTCAGCCTCCCTTGACGGAGCCGGCAAGCAAGCCACGCACGAGATAACGTTGAAGCGCGAAAAAAACGCCAAGCGGCACGACGATGGTGACGAAGGCCGAGGCGGTGAGGATTTCCCAGTTGCCGCCGCGCGAACCGAGCAGCGCGTTGAGCGCACCCGTCAGCACGAGTTCGTTCTTCTGTGTTCCGAGAAAGACCATGGCGACGAGCAGGTCATTCCAGGTCCAGAGAAACTGGAAGATGGCGAAGGAAGCGAGCGCCGGGAAAGAGAGCGGCAGGATGATCTTGACGAAAATTTCGAAATCGCTTGCACCATCGACACGGGCGCTTTCAATAATTTCCTTGGGCAGCCCGGAAATATAGTTGCGCAGCAGATAGATGGCGAGCGGCAGTCCAAAGGCGGTGTGCGCCAGCCAGATGCCGGCATAGCCTTTGGAAGAGACCCCGAAAATATTGCCGATTTCCGTGTACATGCGAAGCAGGGGAATGAGCGACATTTGCAGCGGCACGACAATCAGCCCCACCACCATCGCTATCAGCAGATTGCGGCCGGAAAAGCTCATCCACGACAGGGCATAGGCTGCAAAGGCGGCAATCAGGATCGGGATGATCGTTGCAGGCACAGCAACCGTCAGCGAATTGACGAAGGACTGGCCGATGCCCTCAGAGGTCAGGACCGTGCGGTAATTGTCGAGCGTGAAGACAGGCGGGGTGGCGACGGAAATATAGACGCGCTTGGCGCGCGAACCCTCGAAACTTGAGGCTTTGCTATATTCGTAAGCGCCGTCTTCCTTGACGAGCAACGTCTCGCCATCGCCAATGTCAGCGGCTTCGCCTGCCTTGAAGGCTGTCGGCTCCTGCACGCGCACGCCGAAGGCCGCGACCTTGCCGCCCTGCCCGTTTTCAAAGACATTGCCGGATATGACATAACGGCTGCCGTCCTGCTTCTGCACGGAAGCATCAGCGAGGCGAACCGCCGAGGTCTGTTCGGAACTGGAAAATGCCGTCCACCAGCCGGAAACGGTAATCTGGTCCTTGTCGCGCAGCGAACTCACGAGAATGCCGAGCGTGGGCAGGAGCCAGAGCAGCACGACGATCAGAACGCTGGCATGGACGACGAGGCGCGGCAGGCCGACGCGGCGGAGACGTTTGACGATATCCATCTCAGCGGCCCTCCATCTCACGATTTGCCTGGCGGATGTTCCAGATCATGATCGGTGTGACGGCTGCCATGATCACCAGCGCGATGACAGCGCTTCTGCCGCTATCGCCGCCGCCTCGGAACATCCAGTCGAACATGAGGTTCGCGAGAACCATGGTGTTCCATTGGCCGTTGGTCATGGTCAGCACGATATCGAAGACCTTGAGCACGAGAATGGTGATCGTCGTCCAGACGACGGCGATGGTGCCCCAGATCTGCGGAACCATGATCTTCCAGAAGATTTGCCAGCCATTGGCACCATCGATGACGGCCGCCTCGATGGTTTCTTCCGGTATGCCGCGCAGCGCTGCGGACAGGATGACCATGGCAAAGCCGGTCTGGATCCAGATGAGGATGATCATCAGGAAGAAATTGTTCCAGAAAGGCATGGAAATCCACACCTGCGGATTACCGCCGAAAAACTCGACGACAGCATTGAGAAGACCGATCTGCACCTGGCCCTCGGCCCGATATTCATAAATGAACTTCCAGATGACGGAGGCGCCGACGAAGGAGATCGCCATCGGCATGAAGACGATGGATTTGGCGATGTTGCCCCACCAGATGCGGTCGGTCATGACGGCGATCACAAGGCCGAAGAAGGTACAAGCAGCCGGCACGACGGCGAGCCAGAGGATATTGTTGAAGATCGACTGGCGGAATCCGGCATCGAAGAATGCCCAGCGATAGTTGGCGAGGCCGACGAACTCATTGCCGGACCGGTCGTAAAACGACAGGATCAGCGTGGCGATGACGGGATAGACAAGATAGACGAGGAGCAGGATCAGCGCCGGGCCGATAAACAGCCAGGGGCGGACGGCGGCGCGGCGGTTGAGATTCCGGGATGCATGAATGACGTCTCCCGAGCGCACCGGGAAGATCACCTGGAGCACCTTGTCCGATAACCAGTAATAGGCGGCACAGGCGAAAACGCCAGCCACCATGACGCCGATGGCAGACACGAGTTGTTGAGCCATGGTCCCTCCCTTGATCCTCTCCGCGCCGCGCTGCTTATCCAGTCGGGCCGCTCATGCGGAAGAAGCCCGGCGGCGAACCACCGGGCCTCGTCTTCTCAGGTGTTATTTCAGGCCGTCCCAGGCCTTCTGGATATCGGCCGCGACCTGATCGGCGGATTTGCCGCCGACGAAATCGATCATGCCGGTCCAGAATGCACCGGCGCCGATCTTGCCCGGCATCAGGTCGGACCCGTCGAAACCGAAGGTCGTCGCCGTGGTCAGGATTTCACCCTGGCGCTTCATCTGCTCATTGGCATAGGTTTCGACATTCACGCCCTTGTACGGGGTGAGAAAGCTGGACTGTGCCATCCAGACCTCATGGGCGATCGGTGTCTGCAGGAAGTTGACGAACGCCTTTGCGGCGGGCGATTCCTTGGTGATGGTGACAAGCGTGCCCGCGCCCAGAACCGGCTTGCCGAGCTCAGGCTTGGAGGCGTAGGTCGGCATGTAGAAGAAATCAACGTCCGTCCCCACCTTGGTACCCGCCGGGAAGAAAGAGGGAACGAAGGACGCCTGATGGTGCAGATAGCACTTCGGCGGAATGTCGAAGAGGCCCTTGGGGCTGTCACGAAAATCCGTGGAGGCAACGGCTGCAACGCCGCCGCTCACATATTTCTCGTTCTTGGCAATCTTGCCGAATTCATTGATCGCCGCCACAACCGCCGGGTCGGTGAACTTCACCTCATTCGTCGTCCATTTCTGGTAGACGTCGAGTGGCTGCGTGCGCAGCATCAGGTCTTCCACCCAGTCGGTGGCCGGCCAGCCGGTCGCGCCGCCGGAACCGAGGCCAATGCACCAGGGTGTGCCGCCATCGGCGACGATCTGGTCGGTCAGCTTGAACAGGTCTTCCATGCTTTCGGGCACTTTATAGCCCGCTTCTTCGAAATTCTCAGGCACGTACCAGACGAGCGACTTCACATCCGCCTTGAAGGGGAACGCGAAATAGGCCTTGTTGCCGTCCTTGCCCTTGTAGCTGCCGAGATCGACCCAGGATTTGCCCGCGCCATAATTCTCCTCGACCCATTTGGCCGTGTCGTCGCCGAGCGGCACGAGGAAGCCTTTGGCAGCCAGATCGGCCAGGAGACCCGGTTGCGGGAGAATGGCGATATTGGGTGGCGAACCAGCCTGCGTATCGATGACGATCTGCTGCTCGTAGTTTTCCGACGAGGAGTATCGAACGTTAACGCCGGTCGCATCGGCGAAATAGGCAAGCACGGTCTGGAAAAGGGCCTCGTCCTCACCGCGCCAGGGTCCGAAAATCGTCAATGTCTGGCCCTTCAGGTCGGCATGGGCCGTCTTGAAGTCCTCATAGCTTTTCCAGTTGAATTTGGTGTCCTGGCCCGGCGCGAATTTCAGATCGGCAGCAAAGGCCGAACCCGACAGCAGCATGATCGAAGCAGCCGTCGCCAATAGAGTCTTCCGCATGTGATTTACCTCCCATCACATAAAAGGCTCAAAGCGCAGCTCTTCCAATCAAAGCGCTTTGGCTGCCTATTCATCTCATTGTCGCCGAGACGGAGTCAAGAGGGAGTTTGCGTAGAAGCCGCGCATATCCTTATCAATAGTCATATTAATTCAGAAAGATCGACGTCATTTTCGATTGAGAAAAGCGGAAGGGACTGTTAAAAATCTAAAGCGCTTTGGGAATGTGAGGAGTGGCTTTTGGCTGATTCCCTGAGCGCGCATGGAGGAATTCGCAGACATGAACCTTAAACAGTTGTCGCAACTGCTGGGTATTTCGCAGACGACCATCAGCCGCGCGCTCAATGGCTACCCTGAGGTGAGTGCGGAGACCCGGCGCCGCGTCATGGAGGCAGCCGAAAAGACCGGCTACCGGCCGAATGCGGCAGCGCAGCGGCTGGCAACGGGCAAGGTGGGCTCCATCGGCCTTGTCATGCCGATTGGCGAATATCACCGCTCAGACGTGCATTTCGGCGAGTTTCTGAGCGGGCTGGGTGAGGAGGCATCGCGCAGCGGCTTCCATCTCGTCATCATGCCGACAGAACCCGAAAAAGAGCGGGACGCCCTTCGAGGGCTTGCCGCCAGCGGCAGTGTCGATGGCATCTATCTCGCTTACATGAAGAATAACGACCCGCGCATCGCCATGATGCAGTCGCTCTCCCTGCCCTTCCTCGTGCACGGTCGTTCGGTTGGCGTTGAGGAGACCTATCCCTATCTCGACGTTGACAACGAGGGCGCCTTTCGCGATGCGACTCAGCTTCTGCTACAGCTTGGTCACCAGCGGATCGGGCTGCTGAATGGCCCCGAGGGTTATGACTTCACCTTCAGGCGCTGTCTCGGCGTGGAAAAGGCGCTGGCAGCCAATGGTCTTTCGCTCGATCCCGCCAACACGCGTCATAGCAGCATGACGGATGAAGAAGGGTTTCTCGGCATGGAGGCATTGCTGTCACGCCCGCAAAAGCCGACCGCCATTCTCTGCGCCAGTACTGCGCTGGCGCTTGGCGCGATCCGCTCGCTCAATCAGCGGGGCCTGAAACCAGGCAAGGATATTTCGCTCATCGCTCATGACGACGTGCTGCCGCTTCTCAAGCCCGATAATTTTTCCGTTCCGCTGACCACCACGCGCTCGTCGCTGCGGGCGGCGGGGGTGCGGGTGGGTCAGCGTTTGATCAATCACATCAAGAACGACCAGAAAGACCCACATCAGGAACTCTGGAAGGCGGAACTGGTGGTACGCGCTTCGACAGGGCCGGCACCGAAAGCGTAAGGTCTGGCCTCCATCCCCCCGGCCGTCATACCGGTCTTGAGCCGGTATCCAGCCAGCCCAAGTCCTTGGGCTGAAAAGAGTCGCCTCGCCGCGCAGACGCGCGTCGGCTGGATTCCGGCTCAAGGCCGGTATGACGGAAGTGAGTGGCAGCGCACAAAAATTCCTGTGCCGTATCGTTCGATTGAACGCGACAGGCTTAAAACTTTGGCGCGGTCAGACCCAGCGCGCGATAGGCAGCGATAACCGTATTCGCCATCAACATGGCAATCGTCATCGGACCGACACCGCCGGGGACAGGCGTGATCGCGGCGGCGACGGCGCTCGCCTCGTCAAAGGCGACATCGCCCACGAGCTTGGATTTGCCTTCGCCCTTTTCCGGGGCCGGTATGCGGTTGATGCCGACATCGATGACGGTCGCGCCCGGTTTCACCCAGTCTCCCTTCACCATTGCCGCACGTCCGACAGCGGCGACCAGAATATCCGCCGTTTTGCAGATGCTGGCGAGGTCCTTGGTGCGCGAATGCGCCATGGTCACGGTGGCGTTGGCGTTCAGAAGCAGCTGGCCCATCGGCTTGCCGAACAGGTTGGAGCGGCCGATGACAACGGCGTTGAGACCGGAAAGATCGTCGCCATGAATGGCGCGCACCAGAAGCATGGCGCCAGCCGGCGTGCAGGAGATGAGGCCGGTGGCGAGATCGCCGGTCGCGAGCTTGCCGGCATTCAAGACGCTCAGACCATCGACGTCTTTCTCCGGCAGGATCGACTGGATGATCTCATCCGAATTGAAATGTTTCGGCAGCGGCAGCTGCACGAGAATGCCGTGGATGGAGGTATCGGCGTTCAGTTCGCCGACCAGCTTAAGTAGCTCACCTTGCGTCGTTTCTTCCGGCAGCGTGTGCTGGATGGAGTTGAAACCGCATTGCTTGGCCATCTTGCTCTTGGAGTTCACGTAGGCATGGCTTGCCGGATCATTCCCGACGATGACAACCGCGAGACCGGGCTTCACGCCCATTTCCGTCTCAAGCGCTTCTGCCGATTTGCGGACCGCCTCCGTTACCGAAGCCGCCTTCGCCTTCCCGTCAATCACAACTGCCATGCGTCCTGCTCCTGCTGGGTTACATAGGCTCCGTATGGTGCCCCCGTCGCAGGAATGCAAGCTAAAATGCGGCGTTTTCAGGCTGTTTTGCGGTAGCCGTCACGGCGGTCGGCGTAATCGGTAAGGCACTCCTTCAGGAACGCCAATTCCCGTCGCAATTCCATCAGCTCCTCGGCTTCGGCCTGAGCATGATCGAAGTCCCCGGAGAGGGCTTCTGCCAGAAGCGGCGGCAACCCTGGTGATGCGGGATCCGCCGTTCTGACGGTTCGGTTGCCCATCAGTACCTGACGCACGCGTTCGTCCAGCGGCATATCGTCCGCGTCGTTTGCGGCCTCGCCGTAATAATCGGCAAAACTTTCCTCGTCAGCGTTCGCATCCGCGTCTGCGGGAAGAGGCTGCAGGTCGTCGAATACGGCGGGCTCGATTGGCTCGAAGTCTGAAAATTGCGGCGCGGCAACGAAGGAAACTGGCTGCTCACCGGTTTCGGCGGTCGGAAGAACATCTTCTTCCTCGTCATGGCGTCGATAGCTGAGGAGATAAAGGCTGCCCAGCAGGCCGATCAAGGCCCCGCCCCCCGCGAGCATCGCAGCCTGCGTGAGGTCCCGGGACAATTCTCCCGGACCAGCTTTTGTCGTCAGGCGCGTTTCGATGGCGGGCGTTGCGGAAGCCGTCAGGTCCCGGCGTTCGCTTGCTTCCAGATAGGTATTGCGCGCCGCTTCCAGCTCATTCTGCAACCTGGAGAATTCACCGGGCGCGACACCCAGCGCATTCAGACGATCAAGATATGTCTTCTGCCCGGCCGTATCGGTGGCGATCTCCTGGCTGATGCGCTTCTCGTCCGCCCGCAGCCCGTCGAGCACTTGCCGCAATGCCGGAGCCGCAAGCGCCTGCACGGCATCCACCGCGTTCTGGGCGGCGATGCGGCGGGGATGTTTCGGACCATAGTCGACAGAAACGGTGGCAAGCGCCATGCTGGCGCTCGCGTGCTTTTGCCTGATATCCTCAAGTGCAGAAAAAGCCGCACCGGCGGGCAAGGGTTTGGAAAACACATCATTCGGCTTCAGAGCGGCAACTGCCGTGAGATCGGTCTTAACCAGCTGCTGCTCGCGACCGGACCGCGCCAGCCCCTCATTCTTGTCACGCAACTGCTGCTCGAGTTGCTGCACTTCCGTCAGCACCGCATCGCCATGGCGCATCTGAAAACCGTTGACGGCAGCTTCCGCCTCATCCAGTTTTTTACGTGCGTTTTCCATTGTCCGCATGGCGGGCGTCATCGTGCCGGCTTTGCCATCCGCCATCACGCGCATGGAGAGATAATCCGTCAGCCGCATGGCGGTCTCAGGCGTGGCGGCCTTGGCGGTCACGATAAGCGTGTTTTCATCCGGGGTGAGCTCCAGGCGGATGGCCTCGCCCACGGCGCCGTTCAATGCCTCTCGCGGAGACACCACCCGGCCCTGGCCGCCGGTCAAAAGGTCGAAAAGCAGGCCGAGCTCGCCCTGATTGCGAACGCCGACCATATCGGCGGGCATCAGCTTCAGATCGGCGGTGACGCGCTCAAGCCCGGAGGGCGAAAGCAGGGTGCGGCGTGCCATTGCCAGAAAACGTGAGGCGTCGGGAGCATCATAGGCGGTCTGCGTTACCTCGATGCGCGCCTGCGAGGCATAACCGCGAAAACCGGAATCGACGAGGAAAAGTGGAAGGGCAGCGCCAGCCACAGTTGCTGCTGCCACACAACCGGCCGTCAGGAGCCGGCGACAATGTCTGCGCCACTCAGGAGACGGCGCGGCGACAGCATCCTCGTCAGGGCGAATCGCCATCATGTCCGGATTGTCATCAACCATCTGAACTCGTCTGCCACCCTTGGCGCCGCCCGCAACGGGCGACTGTCAAAACCTTACGAGAGGTTAAAGGATCGTGGCAAACAAATGGTTAACGCGGGCGGCCCTTCAGCATTCAGCCTTTACCAAGTGCGATGTGCCAGGGCTCGGCGCAGAGGCTGTAAAGCCAGCTCATGTGGAGCTTGCGGAAAATCTCCGGCATGCCGGCGACCTCAGAGATCAGGACCTTGAACAGCGGGCCAACGGCGATCGTCAGCCGCGCATCCTCGTGGCTGACGGTGCGGTGTAGCCATGTTTCCTGTTCTTCCTTCAGCATTCCCGCCAGCAACACATCCACCTTAACACCCGTCGCATCCCGGTTCAGCATGACAAAATCGTGCCAGGGCGCATGGGCGCGCAACCTCGCGAGAACCTCACCGACCTGCGCCCCATCGTCGCCTGCAACACCGATGCGCTTCGGCACCGCCATGTAGGTCAACAACGCCATGGTGAAGGCGACGCCGTCGATGGGGGCGGACAGAGGCTCACCCTCGTCGCGACGCGCAGCAGCCCTTGTCGCCTTGCCTTGCGGCAGAAGCATGCAGCTTTCCAGAACCTGCCGATAGGCACTGTTTTTCAGTGAAAGCTTCGCCTTCTCGATTGTCAGAAAGGAGAGCATCGTATGGCCATTTGCGGCCGACGCCCTGCTGCTGACCAGCTCCAGAGCGCCATTCCAGTCGAGGTCACAGACCCGCAAGCCGTGAACAGTCCGCTGCGATACAGGTTGCGCGAAATCCGACGCGAAACTCATTGCTACCCCCAATTTCAGACCCATCGCCGCCGACGCGGCCGGATGGCCTTCGGGTCGGTGGCTGATGGGTTCGTTATAGAGGCTCGGCTTGAATTTAGCCTGAAAGCAATCGCTCGAATATCGTGGGCTGCCGCAAGAAACCGTTAACCGGACGAATGCCTTTTTTGCCGCATCGAAAGGCGGAAGGCCATCGCGCCGTCGCCCTCAATGGCTCGGAGCAGCTTCTTTTGCGGCTTCTACCTTTTCGCCTTCGACGAGCTTGACCGAGCGCGGCGTGCCGTTGCCGTTCTGCTCGCGGATGTCGGCTTTCGACAGATAGTCGAGCTGCTCGATCAGCACGTCTTCGACCACCTCGTCATCAAGCTTCTTGTTCAACCCCTCACGGATGCGCTGCTTGAAGGCTTCGGGGTCGAACGTCGAAATGTTGGCGATATTGACCATGGAAGAACCGGCCAGCAGCGTGAAAAGCTCGTCGGTCATCAGCTGCGTTGCCGGCAACTCGATCTTGGCCATCTTGGCCTTGTCGACGCGCAGCGAAATTCGGCTCAGGAAATAGCCGTTCACCCCGCCATCATTGATGACGGGAATGGTGATGCTTTCGCCTTTCACCAACTGCAGATTGGCCTTTTTCGCCTCCGCCTCATCCGGCGCGGGCGCCGACGCCAACTGGACGGAGAAATACACCGCGCCGAGCGTGACGGCGCAAACCCAGACGCCGGTGAGAAGAAGCTTCAACATCAGGACGCGGCACCGTACATGAACTGTTCCTGTGAGTAGGTGCCGTCCGTGTCGGCTTCCTGGATCGCGTTCTTGAGCAGATCCGCGACCGCGCGGACCGCGTTGAGATGTGCTTCGACGCGGCTCGCATTGGTCGCAAGCTTGGACTTGATGCCCTTCACCTGCTCCATGTAGCCGGCAGCGATTTCCTCGTGCGGCGTGTCACGAACCAGCATCGTCAGCTCATAGAGGCAACGGCTTTTATGAGCATTGGAGACCTTAAAATCGAACCTGGGGTCCTTACCGATATTTTCATTCTCGTTGTCGATGATCATCTCAAGGCGGCCGAGAACGGATTGGATACGGTGGTCGTTCGACATAAGGTCCATGCTTGTCTCCTCGTTTGGGGTTTTCATTCTCAAGCCTCGTCCGTTTTGTCATTTGAAACGCCGAGGACCTGCCGCTCGAACTCCGCCACCATCCGAATTGCAGCATTATGGTCTTTTTCATTCATCGATACGTCGGTGATGCCTTTGCTTTCAGCCTTCCGAAGCGCATCCTTGTATGCCTGCTCCGCAATGCCGACACCGCCATTTCTGGAAATCGTGTCGGCAAACTGTTCGGCCATCATGCTCTTCCAGATTTCGCCGGCGTTACCTTTGCCGTAAACCTCTTCGCTGTCTTTCGGCAGCATGTTGGCGACGAAGGTCTGGAGAACCGAGGCCTCATATTTGCGATATGTTTCGGGAATTTCGGTGCGCGCGGAACGAATATTGGTATTGCCGAGACCAGCCTTCGAGGAGGCGCCATCCAGCATATCGACGGCGGCACCAAAGCCCTTGCCCGAATCGGCGAGGCTGGTCGCGGCAAACGCCGCCTTGTTCGCCTTCAATTTTTCTTGGGCGACCTGTACTTCCAGAGGGTCCGCCGCGCGAACCACATCCATCACCAGATCGCTTATAACCGATATCGCCACGTCCCGAACTCCCGAGCCGATGAACGTGCCGACGCAAAACGGCGCGTTCACTCAATCAAGAAACATCGCGGGCAGTGTGTTCAAGAACGCCGCGATGCAACAACGGGGAGACTATGAATCGCCAACCTTGCTGGAGGCTGGTGTTGAACGGGCAACATTCGTAATTTCTAACAAATCGTAGATCGCATTATCGTCTGCTTCGCGGTCTTCGAGATCGCGGGCGACGTGCATTCTGTCCTCGAGCCTGTCGGCCTTGGTCTTTTCCTTCAGAACCTTGTTTTCCTGAAAATGCTGGGCGCCTTCAAGCTGCCGGTCCTGCACGACGAGACGGCCGTAGCGACCCTGATAATGCAGGGAAAACGTCTGATGCACCGGCTCCAGGGAATTCATCGCTTCCAGCGTGCTTTCCATGGATTGCGCCACTTCGGTGCGTGCCCGCGTGGTGTCGGCCAGTTCGACCTCGGCCATTTTTTCCATGTGGCGCTGGACCGTCACCAGACGTTTGAGCTTGTCCGAGCGTTTGTCAGAAGCCATGGCGTTTCCCCCGATCAGAAACCGATGAAGACGGGACCGAACCCATCCACGAATTGCCGGATGAGAGCTGCGACCGAAAGGTAGAGCATGAACATGCCGCCCGCGAGAATGAAGGGCGTCGATATGAAAAAGACGGGGATTTGCGGCGCGAGCTTGTTGATGAGGCCGACGGCAACGTTGAACATCAAACCGTAGATCACAAACGGGCTCGCAAGCCGCAGCATGATGGAAAATGAAGCCCTCAGTGTGTCGGTCAGCGTGATCAGCATTTTCTGGCCGCTGATGAGCGCGCCGACAGGGGTAACATTGTACGAATCCACCAGCGCCTTGAGGACGATGTGATGGAAGTCCATCATGAAGAGAATGAGCAAGCCGCCGAAGGTGATGAAGTTGGCGATCTGGTTTTCCTGCGCATCTTCAATGGGATCGGAACCGCCGGGTGCGCTGAGACCGATCGAGGCGCCGATGAGCGCGCCCGTGAACTGGAAACCGAGGGTGTAGAAGCGCGCGATCAGGCCGTACATCGCACCGATGAGGATTTCCGTCGCTATCAGCCCGACAACGATGCCCTGGCTCGCACCGGAGATTTTGGGGTAAATCGTGTCCCACAGCACCGGCAACAGCGCCATGGACACGGCCACGCAGAGCAGCATGCGTATCTGCGGCGAAATGCGCGAGCTTGAAAAACCCGGCATGGTCATGAAGCATGCGCCGATACGGCAGATGGCAAGGAACAATGCAATGATTGTTCCCTGCGGGTCGGTTATCATGAAATGGCGCCCAGAATCTTGATCTCCAGACCCTTGGCCAGTTCCACATGGGAGAGGACTGGCAAGGTCGCAAAGAGTCGCTCGATAATCATGCGCACATAGGACCGCGTTTCCGGCGAGGTTACAAGGACAAAGGGCAGGCCGCGATCCATGAATTCACGGATAACTTTCGACGCTTCCTCGGAAAACTCCTCGAGATGGCGGGGATCGATGTCGAACTCGACGATTTCACCCTTCTGATCGCGCTTCAGCGCCTGATGGAAGACCATGTCCCACTTGTTGCCGAGTCGCAGCACCCGCAGCACCCCGTTGTCGGCGAGGTCGCCGCAGAGCTGCTGCGACATGCGCACCCGCACATGTTCGACGATCTGCTCCGTCTTGCGCACATGCGGCGCAAGTTCGGCGACGGCTTCAAGGATGAGGTGCAGGTTGCGGATCGACACCCGCTCGGCAAGCAGCAGTTTCAGCACCGCCTGCAGGCCGGAATAGGACATGTGCGACGAGCAGATTTCGTCGGCCAGTTTCTTGTATTCGGGATCCAGCCTGTCGATGAGGATTTTGACATCCTTGTAGGACAGAAGCTGCGGCAGATTGTTGCGGATGACTTCGCTCAGATGCGTCAGCACCACGGAGACGTTGTCGATCGGATGGAAGCCTTCGCGCTTCAGATCTTCGGTGAAGGTTTCGAGGATCGAGACCGCCGGCATGCCGAAGGCGGGTTCGCGAATTTCATCGCCTGGAATGCTTGGCTTGCGCCCTGCCCCCGTCACCACGAGAACATCGCCGACACGCAGGTTGCTGGAAGCGATGGTCGTGCCGTGGACACGGATCTGGTAGGCTTTTTCCTGGATCATGATGTCGTCGGACACCTTGATCTCCGGTACGACGAAGCCATACTGGCTCGCGAATTTCTTGCGCATCTTGCCGACGCGGAATGCCAGTTCCTGATGGGCACCGAGGAGGCGCGTCGACACCTGCTTGCCGAGCGCCAGTTCGATCTCGGCGGTCTTCAGCACCTGTTTGACGGAATCTTTCTCCGCCTCGGTGTTCTGGAGAACCTTGTTCTCCTCTTCCTGCCGGCGAAGCGCACTTTCGGCTTCCGCCTGGCGCGGAATATACCAGCTGCCGAAAGCCATGATGCCGCCGAGGAAGATGAAGGGCAGGAACGGCAGGCCCGGAATGATGGCCAGCAGACCCATCAGCATGGCCGAGACCATCAGGGCGCGCGGATAACCGCTCAGCTGGTTGACGACGGCCTGGTCGGTCGATCCAGCCGTACCACCGCGGGAGACAAGCAGGCCGGCGGCCAGCGAGACAATCAGGGCCGGGATTTGCGAGACGATACCGTCACCGACCGAGAGCTTGACGAAAACGTCAGCCGCTTCGCCAATCGGCATGCCGTGACGGAAATACCCGATGATGATACCGCCGAAGACGTTAATGGCGGTGATGATAAGACCGGCGATGGCATCGCCACGAACGAATTTGGAGGCACCGTCCATCGAGCCGAAGAAGGAGCTTTCCTCTTCCAGTTCACGACGGCGGCGCTGGGCTTCCTTTTCGTCGATGATGCCGGCCGACAAATCCGCGTCGATCGACATCTGCTTGCCGGGGATGGCGTCGAGGGTGAAGCGCGCGCCAACTTCAGCGATACGCGTCGCACCCTTGGTGATGACGATGAAGTTGACGGTGATCAGGATCAGGAAGACGATCAGACCGATCACGAAATCCCCGGACATGACGAGGCTCGAGAAGCCTGCAATCACGCCACCGGCCGCCGTTGGGCCCTCATTGCCGTGGGACAGGATGACGCGCGTCGTCGCAATATTCAGCGACAGACGGATCATCGTCGCGATCAGCAACACCGTCGGAAAGGACGAGAAATCCAGCGGCCGTTGAATCCAGAGCGCGACCATCAGGATCAGAACCGATAGCGCGATGGAGAAGGCGAGGCCGATGTCCACCAGCATGACCGGAATGGGAAGGAAGAGGACGCAGAGGATCGCCACAATGCCCAGCGCGAATCCGATGTCGCGCGTGCTCGGACTGACCTTGGGCAGGGATATGACTGGTGGTTGCGCCATGAATTCGTCCTGTCTCTTCATGAGAAGGGCGACGGAAAAGCCGCCGCACGGTTCCGCGGCACCGGTTTTCGAAAAGCGAACGCCGTTCGGCCCGATGCTTCAGGCCTATCCCTAGCCGCTGAAGCTTGTGCGAAGGTGGCAGCCACGGCGGCCGGGCATCAGAAGCCGGACTGGATGCGGGAAAAGACGAGATTGGAGAACAGCGATATCTGCGCACCCACGAAGGGGGCCGCGACGCCCAGCACAAGCATGATCGTGACGATCTTGGGAACGAAGGTCAGCGTCATTTCCTGAACCTGGGTCAGGGCCTGAATAAAGGCAATGACGACGCCGACGATCATGGCGGCGAGAACCGCCGGACCGGCCGCGACGAGAACCGTCCAGACTGCCGCCTGCATGATATCAAGCGCATCGGCCTCGTTCATCGTCGCATCCTTGTTTCATGGAAGCGGCATCATGCCGCCTCGATATCAGGAACCGGCCGAATTGTTCGAATCGGTGGTTGTCCCTGTAGATTTAGTCGTGATCGGGCCGTTGGAGAAGACCACGCCAGCCTGTACCAGCACTTTATCACCGGCTTCGGTGACGGCGACGATACCATCGGAATAGACCTGCACTTCCTTGACCACGCCGGTAACATTGTCGTCAGCGCTCTTAACGGTCTTGCCAACCAGATCGGAGGCGCGGGTCAGGGCTTCCGCCTGCAGCATGCTCTTCAGGTGCGTGTTGGTCTTGATCGTCTGCTCGACCTGCGAGAAGCTTGCGAGCTGCGACATCTGCTGGCCCGCATCCATCGGGCTGGTCGGGTCCTGGTTCTTCATCTGTGCGATGAGGAGCTTCAGGAAGCTGTCATAGTTCAGCGAGGCCGCATTCTTGTCGCTGCTGCTGGCACCGGCATTCGCCCAGGGGTTTGCCGCTGCCGCATTGACTGCATCTACCGCCATGGTGCGATCTCCTTGCGAATCTGTTCGATGGTTGCCGGGGTCATTTCCTGATTGTTGAGGATTTTCTCCTCGATCGGGTAGAGACCGCGAATGGCTTTGAGCGCTTCGAAAGCCTTGCCGGATGCGACAAGCCCGTCGATCCGCTTCAGTTCCGCCAGAACCTCGTCATGCTGGAAGCAGTTCAGCAGCATGCTGACCGACTTGCGGAACATGTTGGTGGATTGGTCGCGCCCTTCCGGGTTGATGAGGATCATCTGCGCGATGAAATAAAGCTGCCGAAGCGGCGTGGTCGCCTGCTCGGGTTGAAGCACGTGGTTTTCGAGCAGAAACGTGACATCGTTCAGGAATTCAAGCGCGACCTTGCGATCGACGCGCAGAACTGCGCCGTTGATGAAGATCTTTTCGCCCGATTTCAGCGAAATCCGAAGTGTACTTTTCATTTCAGTCCATCCCTGATGATGGTTGTCACGTCAATTATGCCCTGGAAATTCGTCGACTGACGTTTCCGGATCAGTTCGCACTCTTTCAAAATCCAGATCGCGATGGAGATCAGATTGGCTCTGAGTTCGATTGCAAGCTGATTGTCCGGCTGCTTGAGATCCTCAATGAAGCGGATCCAGACCCGTCGAGTGTAAAAAAGTGCTTCGATCGTCGGTCGCTGGGAGGAGGAGTCCCTCGCCTCCACCAGAAGTTCGATCGATTTGGTCAACGCCTGCCGCTCGCGATCTTTTGCGTTGGCGACACCATCCTCCATGATTTCGGCGTAGGAAAACTGGTACATTCATGTATCCTTTATCTGCCGCCACCCCTGTTCATCAGAGGTAGTTCACCAGACTCATTTTTTGCAGACGCGACGTGAGGCTGTATGCGATTTCAATTTGCTGCTGCAGCAGATCGAGACGGGTCTTCGCCTCGTAGGTATCGATCCCCTCAATATCCAAGAGATGCGTTTCGATGATCTTCTTCTGCGCCTCCAGCGATTCATTGGCTTTCGAGACACGGCTTTCGGAAAGGCCGAGCTGGCTCTGCTGCTGGTTCAGACCGTTGATGGCCGAGCCGATATTCGTTACCGACTTCATCGCGACCATTTCGCGGATACCGCTGTCGACTTTCGGATCGAGGAAAGTCATCGACGTCATTGCGGTCAGTGCGAAATAGCGCATGCCCTGCGAATTGCTGTTGGTGGATGTTTCGACGATCTCGTTCTGGCTGATACGGCTTGTCATGTTGGTGTCGCTCGCCTTCGAGCCGAATGTCGTCCAGAAATCGTAGTTCTGGCCGGCCGTCAGGCTGGTGTGCGGCGGGTTTGTGACCGTCGTCGTGCCTTTGAAGACGCCTTCGATATGCGTCATGAAGCCTTCGACCTGCGTTTTCGACAGGCTCGCGAAATCGCCGACCGGTGGCGTCTGCGCCGCCATATAGGCATTCAGTTCCGTTTCATAGGCTGCCTTCAGCGGAGATCCAGGTGCGAAATAGTCGTCAACCGGCTTCACATCCGTATTGATGCCGGAAAACAGATATTCGCCGTTGACAGCCGTATTGGCGAAGCTGGTGAAGTTGTTGAAGGCATTCGAGATCGTCTGGGCAACCGTCGTCAGCGTCGGCGCTTCACTGCTCGTATTGGGGACGAGCACCTTCTGGATCTCCTGTGCAGCTTTTGCCATGCCATCCAGCGCGGTCTGCGAGGATTTGAGGCGCTGCGTCGCAATCGAGTTGACGCTGACCAGCGAGGAAATGCGGTCGACATCACGGTTGAGATCGAGGCTGCGGGCCGTATTTGCGCCCAGCGTCAGGCCGAGATCGGCATGCTTGCCCGTCGTCAGCTCGGTGTTGAGACCGGTCATCTCAAGCTGAGCCTTGAGGATGGTGCTGCGCATGCTGTTCTGCATTGCCAGCGATGAAATGAATGACGTTTTCATCGTTTACCTCACCATGTCCATCAGCGACTTGAGCATTTCGTCGACTGTGGTCACGAGTTTCGTGGCGGCCTTGTATGATTGCTCGATGTCCATGAGCAGCGAGAGCTCCTCATCCAGGCTGACCGCCGTATTGTTCGAGTAGGAGGTGGCGGAGCGCTCATAAAGCGCGCTTTTTGCTTCGTTTGCCGAAGTTGCGCCGGAACGCTCCTGCTCCAGCCACCCCATCGAGTTGGTGCCGTATTTCAGGATGCTGGTATTCGTATCGATACGTGTCGACGCGGCAAAATTCATGGGCGCGTCGAAAGCAGTGACATAGCTGCGGATCAGCGTGGAGAAACCGGTTCCACCCGACGTTGCTGTATTGATTACATAATCGGTACCGTTGATGCCGCCGTCACGCAACAATTCCGGATTGCCACCTTTGGAGATAATTAACGCCGGGTTGACGGTAATGCTGGCTGCGAGCCCGGGAGAGACAATTCCGTCTGCCGGAATGGTCGTCGCCAGAGGCGAGCCATAGGTGAAGAGGCCGGGCATGTTCGGCAGGCCGCTCGTCGCATCCGCAGGCTTTTCGGCGAACATGGTGATGAGACCGCGGGCGATTTCGTCAAGCTGGCTCTGCATGGTCGGCGCCAGATCGTCACGGACCTGCATCAGGCCCTGAAGCGAGCCGGCGGCCGTGGTGTTGGCACCGGTGGCGGCTTTGAGCGCAACGCCATCGACGTAAATGGCATTGCCGGTGGTCGTCGCGTCGTAGCCCGGCTGGACGTTGAACGTCACCTTGCGTGGCACGATTTCGAACAGCGTCGCCCCGTCGGTCGTGTAAAGCGCCACATCATTGTTGGGCCGGTTCACGACATTGATGCCGATGATCGAGGAAATGTCCTTGAGGAGCGTCTCGCGCTGGTCGAGAGCGTCGCTTGGGTCGCCGCCGATCGCGGTCTGTGCCTTGACCTCGTTATTGGCTTCCTCGAATTTTGCGAGCAAACCGTTCAGCTTGTCGACCTGAAGGGCCATTTCCTTATCGGCGCGCAGACGCATCGCCTGCAATTCGCTTGAGGCCTTGTTCAGGGAGCTGGCGACATCCGTCGCGGAGGTGACGGCCGTTGCGGCCAAAGCGGCATCACTCGGCTTCGCGGCATAACCGTCGAGGCTTTTGAGCAATTCCTTCATGTAGTTGGCTGGCGAACTCTCGTAATTGTTGCCGCCGAAAATGCTCTTCATCTCCTCCAGGCCGCTCAGCACGGCGCTCTGTCCGGTGGCGAGAGAGGAACTGGAAATCGTCTGCCTGAGAAGACTTTCATTCTGGGCACGACCGTTGGAGACGATACTCGCTCCAGCCATGGTCGTGCCGAGAATGGCGGTACGCTTGACGTAGTTCGCATTACCGACATTGGCAATGTTTTTCGAAGTAACGTCGGTCTGCTTACCTGTGTTATTGAAAATCGACTGCGCAGTATTCATTGCTGACGTGAGCGACATTCATCTGTCCCCGTAGGAATTACTATCTCTTCAGATTGATCAGGACGTCCATCAAATCCGATCCGGTCTGGAAGACCTTCGAATTCGCTGTGTAGATGCGCTGGGATTCAATCATGTCGGTGAGTTCGCTGGCGATATCGACGTTCGAGCCTTCGAGCGCGCCCTTCTGGATGTAGCCGAAGCTACCCGTCTGGGCAAAACCGATGGTGACGACACCCGACTCGTTGCTCGGCAGATAGACGTTGCCGTTCTGCGGGCTCAGATTGTCGACGCTCGGCACGGTTGCCAGCGCCAGCTGGTAGATGTTGCGGCGACCGCCATCCTGATAGACCGCCGTCACGACACCGTCCTTACCGATTTCGACGTCCTTGATCTGGCTCGGGCCGTTACCATTCAGAACGGCTGTGCCGGGCGTGAACTTCGCCGAAAACTGGGTCATCTGCGACAGGTCGATATTGATCGCCTGCGGCACACCGCTCACCTGATCGTTGATGACGATCGATTTCGGAGACGCGGTGGTCAGCTTATTGGTGACAGGATCGAATTCCAGATCCACCTTTGTCTGGACAAGATTAGCGGCAGGCGTTGCCGTATACGGGAAGCCGCCATTCGTCGACTGATCCTGACGATAAACCGCTACTTCCCAGGTGTTGTCGCCTGTCTTGGTATAGTAGAAATCGTAAAGCACCTTTGCGCCGCCGCTGTCGAATGCCGTCAACGACGTCTTGTTGCCGAATGCCGCAGTCGCAGTGTTGCCGCTTGGAAGCGGTGCCGTTGCGGCCTTGTCATCGCGATTAAGATTGGCCGGGAAGCTGCCCTGCGTGGAGGGCGATGCCGTCAGGCCGAAATTGTTGACGTTGATGGCTTCAAGACCCGTGAAACCGTTGACGACGGCAGCAGGGGGGTTGGAGCCGTAGGGGTAACCCATCAGCTGGAAGCCCGCAGCGTTTTCCAGGTAGCCTTCCGAGTTCTTCTGGAAGGAGCCGGCGCGCGTCAGATAAGGCGTGCCCGATCCATCCTGGACCACAAAGAAGCCGTTGCCCTGAATGGCAAGGTCCGTGCTCGACGTGGTGTAGGAGAGGTTGCCCTGCTCCGAAATGCTGTAGCGAACGTTGGACTGCACACCGCCGGAAGCGTAGCTGCCCGACGAGGAGGGCAGAACGAGCGAGGAGAACGACGTCGATGCGCGCTTGTAGCCGGTGGTGCTTGCGTTGGCGATGTTGTCGCCCACGGTGCCCAGCTTGTTCGCCTGTGCATTCATGCCGGACACGCCGGTTCGCATAGTGCCGAAAATACTCATTCAAAAACCCTCGTGGTCATCTTTCAAGGAGAAGGTAAAGCGTTTGGCTTGCGTGAAGCTGTCTGAAATACCGCGTTTGAAAAAGGACCACGCGGGTCAATGAAAATCATTGCCAATCAATGCTGTAGCCGAGGAAGCGCTTGGAATCGACCGGATCGTAGCCGAGTTTCTTGCGCAGCTTCTTGCGAAGCTTGCTGATGTGGCTTTCAACGACGTTTTCTTCGACGTCGTCATCGAAGATGCCGTAGATGGCATTGAAAATCTGCGCCTTGGAAACGCGGCGTCCGCGATTGGCGATCAAATATTCAAGGATGCGGCGCTCGCGGCGCGGCAGGGGAAAAACTTCGCCGCCGACTTCCGGGTCACGTCCATCGGAGAACACCCGGATCGGTCCGGCGTCGGTGAAATTCGAGATAACCTGCAGCCGGCGGCGGATAGCCGCCGCACGTGCGAGGATTTCACGGGGGTGGACAGGCTTGCGCACGACATCGTCGACGCCGCTGTCGAACAATGCGAGCGTCGCCTCCAGCGATGGCTGGTCGCTCACCGCAATCACCGGTGCCGTCGTGCGATCCCTGATCGCCTTCGGCAATGAGAAGCTCCGGTCGCCCTGGCCGATCAGGAAGGCTTCCACAGCCGCCAAATCGCTTTCCGCCGCCGTCGTGACCCATTCCCCGAATTCGACCGGATCAAACCCGGTCGAGGGAATGCCCTCACGCCCAAATAGAGATGTATAGCCGTCTTTAACGAGCTCGCGCTCATCAACCACTACGATCATTCGTCCGCCTCCGAATCAGTGTGGTGTTTTCCAATGAGGCATTGGTACGAATCGGCGGATTCCGTCACAACTGTAGGAAATCATCGATAGTTATTAATAATTGATTAACTATTATGTGCCGATTTGATCTACATATAGTGGTTGTTAACCATATACGGTACAAAATTTTTGTGCAAAAATTTTCGAAAATGCGAAAAAACGCTTGATCCGCCTTTTTTCGGGCTCTCTCTCGCCACATTTCCGTTTGCGAGTCCCTGACGTCAAAGACGCAATTTCAGGTTGTTATCCGTCGCAGAAATTTTTCGCGTTCGGGGTCCATTTTCCGTAACCGGTCGCCACGAGATTGGCGATGACACGGCAGACATATTTCTTCTGTGCCGGGTCGTTGTTCGGGCCCGCGTGATAGCGCGCGACGGCCATCGTCCAGGTTTCATGCCTGTTATGGAGGTTGCGCAGGAACATGGCGGCATATTCGACATTGCGGCGCGGATCGAACATTTCCCGCGCGGAAGTGAAATTTTCGCCGTGGAAATAGTGATTTATCTGCATGCAGCCGAGGTCGATGAGCTTGGCGCCGCTGCGTTTTGCCGCCTCAAAAGTCATCAAAGCTTCCTCGGTCGAGGCGGCAAATACCGGTTTTCCTTCGATATTCATCGCATTAGGGTCAAGCCGGCCCTTGCGGCCGGTCTCTGTCAGCCCCACCGAATAGAGAATTCCCTCCGGCACGCCATATTTGCGTGCCGCCGACTGGATCTCTCTTTCACACACGCCTGAGGTTGCCGAAGCCGATGCCTTCTCAGAGGTAGACGCCATTGTCAGCAGAAGAGCGGGCAGAGCCAAGAGCGCCATCCATGCCTTCATTATGCACCCCCAAATTATTGCCATTGCCCTGCCGGCCGTCGCGTGCGCCGGACTCGTCACGGTTGCGCCCGGCCGCTGCTTGCTGGCCCTGTTGCTGCGCCTGCTGATTTTGCTGATTGTTGCCCTGTGTGCCCGTTTGGTCACTCTTGTCAGAAGAAGCGATGCTGATTGTGATGGTATCAACGGTCAAACCCTGGGCCTTGAGGCCCTCGAGGATGCTCTTGCTGTCGTCCTGGAGCTTTTTATAGGCTGCGACACTCTCCACCGTCATGTGTACGGCAAGCTCGTCGCCGGCAAGGCGCAAGGACATCGTCACCGATCCAAGCTCGATCGGCGTCATATGCAGCTTCAGCGTATGAACCACCTGGCCGGTGCTGCTCTGGGCCGCGGCGTTGGAGAGCGACGAACCCGGATGCATCGCGCTCACCCATTCGGGATCATTGGCGATCAGGCCGGTCAGGGCCGAGGCATTTGTTGAGGGCGCAAGGCCAATGAAGCGCCGGGAATCGAGAACCGTTATCGTATCGGCGGCCTTGCCGCCGCTTTCCCGCGCATCGAACTCGACGCGGCCTTCACGCTGCACCGTGCCCATATCAAGCGCGCGGGGCGCGCCGGAGCGTGGTGATGAGAAACGGAATGCCGAGGAATTGCCTTCGTTTTCCGATGCCGATCCTGCATCTTTAGCGGTCGGATCAATCCGGCTCGGCATGTCCTTGACCGAATGTTCCACCTTGCTGCGCACGGGTTCGGCCTTGTCGGCCTTGACCGTATCGGCCTTTCCGGCAATCGCCTGGGCGATTTCCTCAAGCGGCGTCTTGGCTGTCGCCACATCGGCCGCATTGGCCGCGACCAGTTGCAGGGCAGCTAGCTTCGGATCGATCACATCGGCCGTTTTCTCGGCGTCCTTGTGTTCATCGTCGTGGATTTTTTTACCGGGTTTAGTGTTCTCGGGTTTCCCCAGCGTCTTCACGGCGCTTTGGAACTCGGCCAATGTCTCATTGGCACGGCCTTCGCCAACATGATCGTTGACGAGCGCATTCAGGAACGTCGAGGGCCGTTTCACTGGAACATCCATCTTCTCCGCCTCCCCTTCTGGCTGTGCCTGCGGCTCTTCAGCCGGGTTTTCATCCTGCTGGTGGCGCGAATGCAGTGCCTGTGGCTGGCGGTCGTCACGGACGTTGGAAAGAGCATCGCCAAAGCTGCCACCATTGGCGTCATCCCGGACGTTGCCCGCGCGCGGATCGGATGGTGGTGGCGCATTCACTACCGCGTTGATGGCTGCGTCGATCATGGTGCCCCCTCGCCTTTCTTCAACAGGCTGTCGATTTCATCGAGCTTGCTGCGACCGCTCGTCACGAGCTGCCGGACATCCTCGCTGTGATCGTCAACCTTCTGGATTTCGACCCGCCATATGCTTTTGGTCTCGGCAGCGGTCGCCTTGTTTTCGGGCGCATTGCGCCCTGTGTCTTTAACGGTGGCGCTGTCTCCGCCTGTCCCGGAGTGCGGCGAAGGCGGGCGTACCACCTGTTCTGCAATGGCCCTTGCGGCCTCCCGCAATGCCCTGTCCCGATCCGAAAGCTGCTCGTCCGGAATTTGTCCTATTGTCTCTATCGCGCTCACCACGTCGGGTGTTCCGATATTCGACAGGCTTTCATAGAGATTTGCCTGCACTTCCGGCTCACCCGGCTGCGTGGGGGACAGCGCCTTGGCTTTGAGGGCCGCCATCCGCGCCAGGGAATCCTTACCGCTGATTGCCGCGAGACGGGAAAGGCGCAGGTAAGCTTCCTTCTGTCTTTCGGTATCCATCATGGCGAAGGTATCCTGGATCGCCTCCTCGCCAATGGCATCGGCGCGCTTGACGACAAGCGAGACCAGAAGATCTGCAAACTGGCTGGCATAAGGCGAATGCAGGAACCGTCGGGCATAACGCTGGGCATAATTGACGCCACGCGCAGCATCGCCGTCTTCCACCGCAATGGCGAGCGAACGGCGCAATGCCGCTTCTTCAACGATCGTGCCCGGCGCTTCCAGCCGGGCGATGTCATAAAAGCCGAGTGCAGCCAGCGGATCGCGCGGGATCGTGACGTTGCCGCCGATCAGGGCCAGATAAGCACCGATCCGCTTGCCGCGATATTCAGGCACCATGGCCGCGATGCTCTGCGCGACAAGTGTTCCCTTGCCGGACAGATATTTACGCAGAATGTCGGCCACGCGGCTGTCGAAATTGCCGTCCACGTCACGCGCGACCAGCAATTCCAGCGTGGCCGGATTGCCACCGCTCATCGCATAGATCAGCGCCGCATCCACATTGCGTGGATCCTTGAAGATGGCCGAGGGGGCGCTTCTCAGCCGCTCATCGATGGTCTGCAGCAGGAACCGCTGCATTTCGGATGCAGAATGGTCACCCATCGCCACCGAGTCCTGCACGAATTGCAGGGAGCGCAGCATGGCATAGGGCATGAGGTTGTCCTGCGACTGCGAAAACGCCTTGCTCGGCTCGGAACCGAGACCGCAAAGCGTCGCTGCAAGAAGAAGCCAGCGTTTCGAGGTTTTCGTCACACTCACCCCCGATCAGCCTCAAGCAGAATTTCGATGCGGCGGTTTGCATCCGCCAGCGGGTCTGCCGGCACCTGCAATCTGCGGTCAGCGAAACCTGAGACCTGCTTCACCCGCTCTTCCGAAAGCCCGCCGCGCACCAGCATGTAATAGGCGCTGTGCGCGCGATCCATCGAAAGGCGCCAATTGTCGTTGGCCTCGCCCTTGAACTGCCGCCCATCGGTATGGCCCCGGATCACGACGCTGCCACCGCGCTCCTGCAGCAGCTTGCCGATTTTCTCCATGGCCAGAACCATTTCCCGTCGGGGAACGGCCGACCCGATATTGAACATCGGTGTTTCCGTCTGGTCGGAGATCGTCAGCAGCAATCCACCTTCGGACGGCGTCACCACCAGACCTTCGGAAAGCTTGCCGGTGATGCCCGATATCTGCTTCTCGATTTCTTCGCGCAGCTTGTCGGCCTTGTCCCATTCGGCATCGCTGGCCTTGCTCGGCTCGTCCGGAGCGGGTCTGGCAAGGGCTGCCTGCTCGGTGGCGTCCGGTCGTTGCTGGGGCACCACGGCCGCGATCTCGGCCGGGTTGCTGTCGTCCGTCTTGCCAGTCGCAGGCTTGTCGCTCTCCGCCTTGTCAACAGCGGTATCGGCCTGCGCCAGCGCGACCGTCTCAACGCTCTTTTCATCGCTCCTGGCCGCCATATCCTGCTGTTTTGCCTCTGCAGCCTGCGTGGCTTCCACAGGAACCTGCTTCTGGTCGGAGCGGGTTATCTTCACCTGCTGGGTCCAGAAATCCGGGTCGAAAGGATCACGATAGGCTTCGCCGCCGCTTGCGCCCGTCGCCGGGCCGGAATCGGCAGCGCCGCCCTCGCCCTTGGCGCTGACATTGGCCTGCTGGCCCACCTGCTGGGCGATTTCCGCCAGCACGGAATAGGGGTTCTGAAAAAAGTCCGCCTCGGAAAAATTCGACTGCTCGCCCGTCTGTGACGTCAGGTCTTCGCCAGTCGCGGCGGCAGAGCCCTTGGTGACATTCTCCGCCTTGATATTCGACTTGTCCTTTTTCTCGACGCCCGCTTCCTTATCGACAGGCTTTTCGAGCCCCTTGGACGAGGGTTTTTCGTCGGAAAGCTTGATAGGGTTGAAGTAGCTCGCGACCGAGGCCTTGGTTTCCTCGTTGGCGGCGTTAACCAGCCACATGACGAGGAAGAACGCCATCATCGCCGTCATGAAGTCGGCATAGGCGATCTTCCAGGCACCGCCATGGGCGCCGTCGTGCCCGCCTTTGTGTCGCTTGACGATGATGATCTCGTTCTTGCCGTGGTGGTGATTTTCGCCTTCACTCATTTCATCACCTTGCGAAGACTGGACGCCCAGGCGGACATGCGCGTCACGAACACGCTTTCATCCAACTCGACGGAAAGATCGATATCGGTCGTTTCGGTAAATTTCATCGTTTCTTCTTCAAAGCCCGGCTGGGTCTTCAACTGGTCGAACAGAGTTTTCGGACCCTTCACGACGAGTGTGACGGCCTTGCCATCGGGCATGGCGGCGCGCACGACATCTGCAAGCGCGGAAACCGCCTTCAGCGAGAGTTTTTCCGTCAAAAGCGGGGCGAGAATGGCGGCGGCCTGGTCGCTGAGATTGGCGGCGATCGCATCGATGCCCTCACGCAGGCCGCGAGACAGAAAAATAGCCGTCTCTTCGAGATAGACAGTGCGCAGGTCTTCCAACTCTGCCGCGTGCGCGGCAAGCAGCTCCTCGCGCTCGGCCTGCATCTTTTCGGTGAGCTCGCGCGTCGCGTCGGCGCGGCCGCGCTCATACGCTGCCTGTTTCTCGCTCTCGACGTCGACGGGGCCAAGATCGGCAAAACCGGAAGAACTATCGGCAAAGCCCGACATCAGGTCTGTGTCGGTGAACACGTCGCCGAAGGCAGGTGCCGGCAGCTGCGGTTTTGTTTCGCCGAAATCTTTCAAAAACCGTGCAATGGACGCGCTCATGCCTGCCCCCCGACAAAAAGGGAAATGCGAGCAGAGCTGGTTTCCTGGTAACGCGAATCGCTAAAGCCTCGCGGCCTTCCCGGAGGGAAAACCGCGATCTCCGTCGTCTGGAAATGCTCTAAGCCGTTTGGCGGCATTACCGTCATCCTTGCTACCCTGCCCGTCTCGTCCACGTTTCCGGCAGATCGCGCCATGCGATCCGCTCATATCGACCGACGTTAGGTGTTCAAACTTGTGCGAGGATGAAGGCGGGCTTGAACGGCAAGCCTGTGCCGATCATCCCGGCGAACCCACGCCGGCCGAAGCCGTTACTTGAAGAGCTGGAGGATATTTTCCGCGTTGGCATTGGCGATGGAGAGCGCCTGGATGCCGAGCTGCTGCTGCGTCTGCAACGCTTTCAGCCTCGTCGATTCCTCGTTCATGTCAGCATCGACAAGACGGCCGATGCCCTTGTCGATCACATCCATCAGGCTGGACACAAAATTGTCCTGCATGCTGATGCGGCTCTGCAACGAACCGAGGCTGGAGGCCGTACTCGTCATCGCCTCGAGCTGTCCATCAACAAAAGACATCATCATGTCGATCGCGTCGGCATCGGTATAGGTCGTACCGCCGCCGGCAAAACCACCCATCGCCGCGGCGACCACATCAAGCTTGCCGAGATCGAGCGTGGATACAGAAAAGGCGAGTGAGCGGCTGGCGGCCGTCGGCGCGCCCGCGAGGTCATAAAACCAGTCGGTGGCGCTGGTATCACGATAAGCGGGAGAAACGGTGGTGGCACCGGCAGACGGATTGGTCGCCGTCACCTTCACCCAGGCGTTCTCGGCGAGACGAAGATAATTGACGGCCCCGGCGCTGTAAACATTCGGGTCGGTGTTGGTATCGGCCGCCCCGGCGTTGAGCGCGCCGATCTGTGCGTCGCTGAGCTTCTCGACGACATAGCCGGCATTCGTCGCCTTTCCCGCGGTTGTCGAAGTCTGGGTAACTTCGCTCTCCGTCTTGCTGACGAAAACCGCGTTCTTGTCGAGAATGCCAAGCTTTCCGCCGCTGAGATCGAACAGCACGGTGCTGCCGTCGAGCACATAATCAACCGTGGTGACGCCGACATTGCCTGCGCCCGTGCGGGTGAAGGAGGCGACGACTTTTTTCGTGATCGATTCTTCCACCGGCGGCGTGCCGCCATTGCTGATGCTGGCCTGCAGCCAGTTTTCACCGGAGAAGGAGGCCGACTCGGACGTACTCTTCAGCTGTTCCTGCAGCTGCTTGATTTCGTCCTGGATTTTGCTGCGGTCAGCGCCCACACCGTAGGCAGCGACCAGCTTGGCCTTGATCTTCTTGACGACCTCGATCGTGCTCTCCAGCGCGTCATAGGCGGTATCGACCTTGGCGGCGCCAAGACCCAAGGCGTCCTGCACGGCGGAGAGGGCCGTATTGTCTGACCGCATCGTCGTTGAAATGGACCAGTAGGCGGCGTTATCGGCCGCGGTTTCGACGCGGTAGCCGGATGAAACGCGCGCCTGCGTTGTTTCGAGGTTCTTGTCGATCATGCGCAATGTCTGCAGCGCGGCCATCGCCGCCGCATTGGTCAAAATGCTGGTCATGGGGTCCACCCAACTGAAAATTTCAGAAAAAATCCGGCGCGGTGCCGACAACGAGCAGAAGCATCATGCGCATCGGCGATGACGAAAGGGCCATCGCGACCTGCCGTTCGTTAACAAATCGTTAACGCGATTGGTAACAAACATCGGGGTTGATTTGCAAGGCGTTCGTCGCTCCCGCAGCTAGCTTTCGCACAAACCGGCAGGCTTGGGGCAAGCTCGGGCTCATTCGCAACGGAAAAACCGCTGCGCCCCTGATTCAAAGGGCACAACGGAGATGAAGGGTGCTTGATGTGTGGGCGGTTTACGCCGCTTCGTCCTGCTGAGCAGACACGAATCGGGCGGCCGTCAGGCTTCTGCGGAGAAACTCGGTGTTTTCATCCGGGTTTTCCGAGGGGTTCTGAAACGAGACATGATTGATCTCGATCGCCGCGTGCTGATTGGCCAGCGTCAACTGCGCATAAACCGTCGCGCCCTTCGGCTTGAGCTCCAGATCGAGAACGATCTCCGGGGCGCCTTCCCATTCAAGTTTATATTCGCCGCCAGCACCGAAATTGATTGTGCCGGGATGATAATAAAGCTCGGCAGCGGAAGAAACGAGGTCGGCGATACTGCCGTAGCACTCGAATCGGAGCAGTGAGATCAGGTCGGCCGGGTCTAGCAATCGAAGTTCGGTGGCGATCGGGTTGATCGCCTCTGCGACGATCATTTCCCGCTGTTCAGAATAGGCGGATTTTTTCATTGGTTTTATTGAACCCGTATTTTCGATGACTTCATGGCGTAAACCCGGTGAACGAGCTCAGCCACAGCCTTGTAAAAGACTGGTGGAATCACACTATCTACCGAGACTTGCGCAAACATGGAGCGTGCAAGCGGAGGGTCCTCAAAAACGGGGATATTGTTCTCTTCCGCAATCTCGCGGATTTTCAATGCAATAAGGTCCTGGCCCTTGGCGACAACGACAGGGGCGTCACCTTCTTCACGAACATAACGAAGCGCCACCGCGAAGTGGGTGGGGTTGGCAATGACCAGCGTTGCGCGCGGCACATTGTTGATCATGCGGCGGCGGGCGCGGTCGCGGGCAATCGAACGCTGGCGTGATTTCACCACGGGGTCGCCCTGCGACTGCTTATATTCTTCCTTCACCTCATGCTTCGTCATTTTCAGCTGGCTAAACCAGTGATGGCGTGTCCACAGAACGTCGACGGCGGCAAGCAAGGCGGTTGAAAGCAGGATGACGACCATCATCTTCTTGACGATCTCGATCACCCTTACGAAAATAACCTGCGGATCGGAAAACATCAGATCGATGAGGCTGTAAAAATCACCCCGCAAGGCGAAGAACATGATGACCGCAACGATCATGATCTTGAAAATGGATTTCCCGAATTCGACGAAACCCTGCTTGCTGTAGATACGCGTGAAGCCTTTCGCGGGCGAGACGCGCGACCATTGCGGCCGCACCCTTTCCAGCACGGGCGACGGCAGGTTCTGGAGAAACGACGATGCCAGCCCGAAGACGATGAACATTAGCATCGCCGGCATCAGCAGATAGGCGATCGACGTGCCGAGAAAATAAAGCAGCGACAGCGCATCCGGCCTGGTGCTGAGGTTCCACTGCTCAGGCTGGCCGAAAAGGTCTTTGAGCGTGACGCCGAGACGGCCGGCGCCGTCCGGCAGGAAAAAAACAAGATAACAGTAGAAGGCAAGTGACGAGGCGAAAATCGGCACCTCGCGTGAAAAGGGCAGATTGCCCTTTTCCGCCGCATCACGAAGTTTTTTCTCCGTCGGGTCTTCTGTTTTACTGTCCTTGTCCTGATCGTCTGCCAAGGCACGTTCCCGAAATAAAAAAGGCCCGCCGCTCCCGGCAGGCCGTCATCCCGAAACTAGCGCCCTGGACCGGCCATCGCAATGGCCGGCTCCGCGGTTAAGCCCGGTTATCAACCGGCTTCCGCTCACGCTGCGGCCGACTGCTCCTCGGTCGCTGCTTCTTTCAGCTGGATCTGGCCGGAATTTGCCAGCCGGATTGCTTCCTGCGCCACCGCGCGGCGGGCGATGGCCACTTCGCGGGTGTTGAGCGAGGCCTGCGGAACCGCGAGGTCCGATTCGATCATGCGGCGTTGGCGCGGGCTGATGCTGGAGAGCACACATTCCTTGATTTCCATCGTGGCGCCACGCAGTGCCATCGTCAGAACATCGGCCGAAACATCGTTGAGCAGCAGGACGCGGCTGCGCTGCGGCATGAACATGAGATCGTCGAACAGGAAGATCTTTGGCTTGACCTTGTTGGCGGCTTCCTTGCTGAGCGTCTCGAGCGAGCTCAGCAATGTATCCACCTGCGGCTTCTCCAGTTCGTTCATCAGGTCCGCAACCTTCGTGGAACCGCCGGCATTGCGCTCGGCCTCGATTTCGGTGATGAGATTGACCACACGTTTCTCGATGATCTGGGCAGCCGTCGGGCTGACTTCCTTCATGTTGACGGTGCGGTTCATGATATCGGCGCGCTGCTCTTCCGGAATGGTCAGGAGAACCTTGGCGCCGAAGGATGAGGGCAGCATGGAAAGAATATAGGCGATGGTCTGCGGATGCTCGCGCAACAGGAACTTGCTGACGAATTCCGGCTCGGCTTCCTGCAGGCGGTCCCAGATCGATGCTTCATAGGCCTGGAAGGCCGCACGGCGACCGAGAAGGCTGTCCACCTCTTCAGGGGTCAGGCCCTCTTCGAGAATGCTCTCGATTGCCTTGGCATTGTCCATCAGGCCCGTGCCTTCGGTGAACAGGTCTTCGAACTCCGCCACGATCTGCGCAAGTTCGTCCGGCGGAATGACCCGGAGCGTCTGCGCCGAGGAAATGATCATCTGCAATTCGTGCTGCGTGAAAAATTTCAGCAGCTTGCCGGCGACACCCTTGCCCATGGCAAGCAGCACCGCGGCCGCCTTGTCGGCCTGAGACAACGGCTTGCCCGCAAGGGGATTACCGAAATCCTCGAAGTCCATCATGGTCTTTCCTCTCCGTCCCCACAGGGATCAGGCTTTTCTCGTACTTAATACTTCAATCAATTTTACGCCGAAGCGCGTATCGTCGTCTTCCAAAACCGTTATTTCACCGCGCGCAATACGGCGGCCATTCACCATGATTTCGACCGGCTCGCCAATCTTGCGGTCAAGCGCGATCGTTGCGCCCTCCTCAAGGCTCATCAGCCCCGAAACGAGCATTCTGCTGGTGCCGAGAACGATCTGGACATCAATCGGAATGTCCATGATCATTTCCATGTTTTCAGACAGGCCGCTGCCAAGCGGTGCCTTGACGCCCGCAACCTGCGGGGCGGCAGCAAAATCGTCCATCGCAAAATCGGCCGCTCCGCCACCGAAGGCGGAAAGGTCCGTGTCCGTCGAAACCTCGTCCGTGCTCCCGAAATCGCCAAAGTCGCCGAAATCGGAGAGCGAACCTTCCGCATCCGTCTTGAGGACGCCACGCAGATCGCCGATAGCCTGGTCGAGGTCGCCGCCGTCTTCGAACGACGGCAACGCCGCATCATCGGTCAGGGGTGTTTTCTTCGTAGCCATGCGCTGATTATTCCCTTTGAAACTTGCGTCAGCCTGCCCAAACCCCGAAAGGTCGGTCAGGATTTTAACCCATCAAATGTCGTAAGATCTCGTCGTCCGTGCTGACATTGTTCTTGACCCGAACCATGTAGCGGTCGCCAGACTTGCCGAATTCGCAATTATAGAGCTTGGAGCCGTTGGCGCTGACCTCAACACCGATATCGTCCTGGGTCATGGCCTGAAACGGAATGACATCGCCGGCCACCAGTTTCGAGATCGTGCGCAGCGTCAGCGTCTCGAGCTTGATGCGTGCCTCCAGCGTGACCTGCGATCGCTTGACCTGTTCAGAGATCATCTCCATCCACTCTTCCTGCTTCTTCAAGGCCTGAGCAGAAGCTTTGGGAGCGACGATGGAGGTCTTGAGCAGGGGACGCTGCGGTACGATCAGCGAGAATTCCGACGACACCTTGCCGATATCGATTTTCATGCGGATGGTCACGCCATAAACGCCGGCGATCATCTCATCGAAGGCGCTTTTGCCGTTGGAATTGAAAGGCGGATCGATGGTTGCCTCAAATCCGCCCGGGGCGTTGACACCGGACCGTAGCACACCCCCGATGCGGCCAAGGACCATGGCCGCCAGATCGAGCTCGATATGGGAAAGGCTGCGCTCATCCGGCTCGCCGATACTGTCAGGAGCCGCGCCGAGCATGCGCTCCATGAGTGCAATGACGAAGCCATTGCCAACAGTCATCATGAAATTGGGGCACCAGTTGCGCAACGAACAATCGGCAACCGCAACGTTTGCCCCGACATTGGCGATGAGATCCGTCATCAAGCCCGATTCGGACCCGATATACTCGACTTCGATCGCTATACCCGTTTCGCTGTGGAAGATATCGGGCAGGAATTCGCTGTAGAGATGGCCGATATCATGCCCGATCTTGGCGATCGTCTTGCGATCGGTGAGCCCGCCCGTGAGTTTCGCAAGCAAGGCCGTGTCGATGGCGGGAGCTTTCTGCGCTGCAGCTTTTGCCATGGTCATGCCGCCTTGTTTTCGCCGCCGGGGTTCATCATCTCCTGCTCGACGGCGTCAATTGACGGCCGTTCGTAGTTGGAGATGGTCTTGCGACCGTATTCCAACGCAACCTGCGGCACCGAGCCGTTCATGTAGGCGATCAGCGTCTGCTTGACGATGATATAGAGGCGGTGCTGCTTGGTGCGGACGATCTTCACCTGCGATGCCAGCGGGTTGCAGATCGAATAGGACAGGATGATGCCGAGCATGGTGCCGACGAGGGCCGCGCCAATCAGGCCGCCGAGAACCTCCGGCGATTCGTTGATCTTGCCCATGGCTTTGATGACGCCGAGAACCGCTGCGACGATACCGATGGCGGGGAAGGAGTCGCCCATGGTCGTAATCGCGTGGTAAGGCTTCAGCTTGTCGTGAAGGATGGTCTCGATTTCCTCATCCATCAGCGCCTCGATTTCGTGGCTGCGGGCATTGCCGATGATGATGAGGCGGACATAATCGCAGATGAACGACGTCAGCTCCTTGTTCTTCAGGACCGACGGCGCGCTCTGGAAGATGGAGGACTCATCGGGATTGTCGATATGCGCTTCGATCTCGTTGCGCGACTTTGTGCGCAGGTCGCGCATCAGCGAATACAGCACGCCGAGCACATCGAGATAGTTGCGCTCCTTCGGGACCGAGTGCTTGAACGCCTCGCCGAGCGCCTTGCCCGAGTCCTTCACGACCTTCATGGGGTTTGCCATGATGAAGCCGCCAAGGCCGGCGCCGCCGATGATCATCAATTCGAACGGCTGAACCAGCACGTTGAGATGACCGCCCATCGCCATATAGCCGCCGATGATGCAGCCGAAGGTGATTATAAGTCCAATTACAATATTCATTGATCGACCACGCTCGAACAGTGTTCCATGGCGCCCTGTCTAGAAAATGTGGCTTGCGTGAACCTGTCGGCCAGCCCCGAGCCCCTCTCCTTCTGCAGCCAGTTTCGCACAAGCAAACCGCTGCATGATGTCGACAAAGGCGGACGTGCGCCTTGAGAACGGGATCAAACCAGAGCGGCGGTTCAGTGACTTCTACCTACACCAGTTACAGACTGATCAGTCAGGATATCGGCAAATCGCTGGAGCGGGTATCGACGCAGCCCGACGTGGCGCGCGAGACCGAATATTACCGCTCAAAGATCGGCAGCGTGAAATCCATCGACGATTTCATGGCCGATACACGTCTTTACAATTATGCGCTGAAAGCCCACGGCCTTGAAGATATGGCCTACGCGAAGGCCTTTATCCGCAAGGTGCTGACCGAAGGCACGAGCGACAAGAACGCCTTCGCCAACAAGCTGTCCGACAGCCGTTACGCCGATCTTGCAAAATCACTGGACTTCGCGGGCCTCGGTGCGGCGGCCACCTCCATGGAAGCCGCAAAATCGGGCGTTATCAGCAAATACGCACGCCAGACGTTGGAACAGGAAGCGGGCGACGAAAATAACGGCGTCCGTCTCGCTCTCTATTTCGAGCGCAAGGCGCCAACGATCAAATCGGGGTTCGATTTCCTTGCCGATGATGCGCTGGCGCAGGTGTTCCGCACGACGTTCAACCTGCCCGACGCCGTTGCCGCGTCCGATATCGAAAAGCAGGCGGCGCTGATCGAAAAAAGTATCAACATCAAGGATCTGCAGGATCCTGAAAAGGTGGGCAAGTTGCTCGAGCGCTTCACCATCATGTGGGAAATGCAAAATCCCTCGACGACCTACGACCCATTGGCCGTTTTCGGCTCCTCCAGCGGCTACGGCATTTCTCCCGACCTGCTGATCTCCATCAACTCCCTGAAACTCGGAGGCAAATGATATGCAATCCGGACTATACGTCGCCCTGTCCTCGCAGATCGCGCTGGAGCGCCGTCTCACCACCATTTCCGACAATATGGCGAATGTGAACACGGTCGGCTTTCGCGGCTCCGAAGTTAAATTCGACGAGATGATCGCCAAAAACCACAATGACATGAACGCCAAGGTCGCTTTCGTATCGCAGGGCAACGACTATCTCTCCACCCGTCAGGGCGCTTTCGAGCAGACCGGCAATTCCTTCGATTTCGCGATCAAGGGCGACGCCTGGTTCTCGCTGGATACGCCCGATGGCCAGATCCTCACCCGTGACGGCCGCTTCACCATGCGTCCAGATGGTGCGCTGATCTCCTCCAGCGGTTATCCCGTCCTCGACGCCGGCGGCGGTCCGATCCGCCTTAATCCGAATGGCGGCCCGATCACCGTCGGCCTTGATGGAGCAATCCGACAGAATGACGCTACCGTCGCTTCGCTTGGCATTTTCCAGGCGGATTTTTCTCAAGGTTTCCTGCGGCACCCCAATAGTGGTGTGAAGCCGGTCGCCCAACCGGTTCCGGTGGTCAACAATCATGAAGTCGGCGTCGTTCAGGGCTATCTCGAGCAGTCCAACGTCAACGGCATTTCCCAGATGACGCAGCTCATCCAGGTCAACCGCGCCTTTGAAAGCATTTCCTCGCTGATGCGCGATACGGAATCGACCTTCGGTGAGGGCATCAAGACGCTCGGCGGCGCGCGTTAAGGAAGTGACGAATGACAATGCCGGAATCCATGCTCTCGGCTGACGCCATTTCGCCGAAGCTCGCGCAGCTGGCGGGGCTGGCCGCACATTATGCCGATCCGGAATTTTCGGTGGCGCATGGTGGCCATGTCCGCACCATCGCCGCCGGGCACTACACGGTATCGGGCCTTTCACGGCATGTGCGGCTTGGAGAATTTGTCGCGCACCGCAGCGCGACCGGCATTCACCTCGGCGAAGTCGTGCGCGTGGAGCCGGATATCTGTTACGTCTGCCCTATCGAGCCTGGCGAACCGATCGGCATTCACGACACCGTCATCCGCAAGGGCGCTTTCCGCGTCGCGCCAGACGACAGCTGGTGCGGCCGCACCATCAACGCGCTCGGCGAGCCGATCGACGGCCAGGGACCGCTCGCGCCCGGCATCGAACGCCGTTCGATCTCCAACAACGCACCCCCTTCAATGACGCGCAAGCGCGTTGACACGCCTTTCAAGACGGGTGTCCGCGCTATCGATATTTTCTCGCCGCTGTGCCTCGGCCAGCGCCTGGGCATCTTTGCCGGCTCTGGCGTCGGCAAATCCACCCTGCTTTCCATGCTTGCAAAGGCCGATGCCTTCGACAAGGTGGTGATCGCGCTGGTCGGCGAGCGCGGACGCGAGGTCCGTGAGTTCATCGAAGATACGATGGGCGAGAACATGAGCAAGTCTATTGCCGTTGTCGCAACGAGTGATGAAAGCCCGATGCTGCGCAAGATGGCGCCCCTTTCCGCGGTGACCATCGCTGAGCATTTCCGCGATCAGGGCGACAACGTTCTTCTCATCATCGACAGCGTGACACGCTTTGCCCACGCCATCCGCGAAGTGGCGGTCGCTTCGGGCGAGCCGCCGGTGGCGCGCGGTTATCCCGCTTCTGTTTTCACCGAGCTGCCGCGTCTTCTGGAGCGGGCAGGCCCGGGCGCCGAAGGCACCGGCACCATCACCGCCATCGTTTCCATTCTGGTCGATGGTGACAATCACAATGATCCGATTGCCGATTCGACCCGCGGTATTCTCGATGGCCATATCGTGCTCGACCGCAGCCTCGCCGAGGAAGGCCGTTATCCGCCGATCAATCCGCTCGCCTCTATTTCGCGTCTCGCCAAAAAAGCCTGGACGCCGGATCAGGAGAAGCTGGTCTCGCGCCTCAAGGCGCTGGTCCATCGCTTCGAGGAGACCCGTGACCTGCGCCTCATCGGCGGTTACCGGCCTGGCACCGATCCCGATCTCGACATGGCCGTGAAGCAGGTTCCGATCATCTACGAAACACTGAAGCAGCTGCCGAGTGAACCGGCGGCACAGGATGCCTATGCTGATCTCGCCACCGCCCTGCGGAACGGCGCGCAGAACGGTCAACCGCAGGTAACCCCGAGAATGAGAGGCTGACGCCGTGACGAAAAAACGGAACAATGATGGCCGCGACGACGGCGCGATCACGAAGCCCGCCTTCTTCACGCCCGACCGCCTTCTCGCCTGGACCGGCATCACGCTCGCCGCCGCAGCAGCCTTCTTTCCCTGGTATGTCTTCTTCAACGAGGAAAAGTTTGGGCTGAAGGTGGCAGGCGGCGACCGCACTCGCGATCTGCCCCATACCGGCCCGCGGGAAGTCTTCAGCGTCTCGCCCATGGCCATGACCAACCGCAACAAGGAAGACACCCCGCCGCCGGCGGAGTTGCCCGACATGCTGACGACGGCGACCGTCAATGCGGGCGGCAGGGAAAAGCAGAACGATCTGGCTGCCGGGGTCGAGGACCAGCCTTTCCCCGGCCAGACGTCCTTCCGCCTGTTGCACGTTTCCAATGGCCGGGCGCTGATCGAGGACGGATCCGGCATGTATATGGTCAGGGTCGGATCGACACTGCCGGACAACGCCTTACTGACGAAGATCGAGCAGCGCGACGGCGAATGGCTGATAGAAACGTCTTCCGGGAAGACTTATCGTCCGGAAAAATAGCCGTCGTCTACCGGGCTTACAGACGTCTTCGGGCGCGCACTCAAGGCTTGGCGAAAACTCTTGGCCCACGTCGGTCATCCTCGGGCTTATCTCGAAGATACATTGATTTCAGTGGCTTATGGATCCTCTGGTCAAGTCCGGAGATGACTTCGGCATGGTTTTCATCTGTTGCAATGCTTCAGGGCGTGTCTGGTATCGGACACGCCTTTTGATATTTCAATCGACTTCAATCAGCGCTTTTCGGCTTCTCTCCCCGCCTCATCTCTCCTCGCAAGTCTGACGCAAGATTAGCCCCTTAGGTTCGGGCCATACGAGATGGAGAAGTCTATGCAACCGATTCAACTGTTCGAACTGGCATCCCGCCAAGCGGAATGGCTGAGCGTGCGCCAGGAAGTCGTGGCGACCAACATCGCCAATGCCAATACGCCCAAGTTCCGCGCCAAGGACGTCAGCCCCTTCGAGGCGGTGATGCAGGCCACCAGCCAGCAGGTCGGCATGGCGAGAACCAATCCGGCCCACTTCGGCGAAAGCACGCTCAGCGACAACATCGCCGTGCGCGACAACCCGGTCAACAACGAGATCGGCATGCAGGAATCCGGCAATTCGGTCGCTCTTGCTGAAGAAATGACCAAGACGGGCGAGATCAAGCGGCAGTACGACCTGAACGCCAATCTCGTCAAATCCTTCCATCGCATGATGCTGATGACGGTTAAGAGGTAAACCATGGATCCCTTGAGTGCGGCGAGCAAGATCGCGGGCAGCGGCCTGGAAGTTCAGTCCACACGACTGCGCATCGTCTCCGAAAACATCGCCAACGCAAGATCGACCGGAGATACCCCCGGCGCAGACCCCTATCGCCGCAAGACCGTCACTTTCGGTTCAGAGCTCGACCGCGTGAGCGGCGTGGAGCGCGTGACCGTGAAGAAGCTTGGCGTCGACCGCGGTGATTTCGCCCATGAATACGATCCCGGCAACCCGGCCGCCGACAGCAACGGCATGGTGAAGATGCCGAACGTCAACATCCTGATCGAAATGGCCGATATGCGTGAGGCAAACCGCACATACGACGCCAATCTTCAGGTCATCCGCCAGACACGCGACCTCGTCGCTTCCACCATCGACCTTCTGAAGGCATCGCAATGATCGACGGCATCAAACAACTCGGCTCCCTTTCGCTGACGCGCGGCGCCGGCAGCGTTTCCTCGCTCACCGACAATATTCTCGGCAGCGAGCAGACGACGCCAGCGCAGCAGACCGGCCAGAGCTTCGCAAGCGTTCTCAGCAACGTCTCCGTCGACGCGATGAACAACCTCAAAAAGGCGGAAGTGGCTTCGTTCGAAGGCATTCAGGGCAAGGCGAATACGCGTGAAGTCGTCGATGCCATGCTGTCGGCAGAACAATCGCTACAGACCGCCATCGCGCTCCGAGACAAGATCGTGTCGGCCTATCTCGACATTACCAAGATGCAGATCTAGCCCAGCAGGAATATTGACATGAGAGCTCTTGCCATCGCTGCCACCGGTATGGACGCCCAGCAGACCAATCTGGAAGTCATCGCCAACAACATCGCCAACATCAACACCACTGGTTACAAGCGCGCGCGTGCGGAGTTCACCGATCTTCTCTACCAGACCGAGCGCATGCAGGGCGTGCCCAACCGCGCCAACCAGGCGATCGTACCTGAGGGCGCGAATATCGGCCTCGGCGTTCAGACTTCTGCGGTGCGCAACATCCACACCCAGGGCAATCTGATCGAGACCGGCAACAAGCTCGATGTCGCGATCATCGGACAGGGCTGGTTCCAGATCGAGGCGGCCGACGGTTCGACGCTCTACAGCCGCGCCGGCTCATTCAACAAGAATGCCAACGGCAATCTGGTGACGGTCGACGGCTATAACGTCATCCCGAACATCAACATCCCGACCGACGCACAGGATATTACCGTGACCCGCACGGGTCAGGTGACGGCTCGCATCGGCAACGCTACCGACTTCACCGAGCTCGGCCAGCTCACCATCGCCAATTTCGCCAACGAAGCTGGCCTGAAGCCGCTCGGCGACAACCTCTTCGCCCAGACGCCGGCGTCGGGCGATGCGGTCGTCGGCGTGCCGGACGATCCGAGCTACGGCTACATCAAGCAGTCCTATCTCGAAGGCTCGAACGTCGATGCCGTCAAGGAAATCACCGACCTCATCACGGCGCAGCGCGCCTATGAGATGAATTCCAAGGTCATCACCACAGCTGACGAAATGGCTTCGATTGTCAGCAAGAACCTGAAGTAAGAACGGAAAGGCAGGCGAACATGAGGTTTGGCCGGAACAATAACAGTTACAGAACGGCGCTCGTCCGTATGTGTCTGGCGTCTGCCTTTTCGCTGGGGGCCCTGGCCCCTGCCCTCGCACAGGCGCCGATGGCACTGGTTCCAACGCGGACCATCTATCCGGGCGAGACAATTTCGTCCGATCAGGTGAAGCCAGTTGAAGTGACCAATCCCAATATTTCCTCAGGTTACGCGAGCGACATCAGCGAAGTCGAGGGCATGATCTCCAAGCAGACCCTGCTTCCCGGACGGACGATTCCCGTTGCCGCCCTGCGCGAACCCTCGCTGGTTACGCGCGGCACCAGCGTCAAACTCGTCTTCACCATCGGCAACATGACCCTGATGGCCTCGGGAACGCCGATGACAGACGGCTCGCTCGGCGAAGTCGTCAGGGTACGCAACATCGATTCCGGCGTGATGGTCAGCGGCACGGTCATGAAGGACGGAACCATTCAGGTGATGGCGAAATGAAAGTGCTTCGTATCCTCGCTGCGGCCATCCTGTTTTCGGCACAGCCATTCCTCTCGACGCCACCAGCCCAGGCCGACACCTCCCGCATCAAGGATATCGCATCGCTGCAGGCGGGGCGTGACAACCAGCTGATCGGCTATGGTCTCGTGGTCGGCCTGCAGGGCACCGGCGACAGCCTGCGTTCCTCGCCGTTTACCGAACAGTCCATGCGCGCGATGCTGCAAAATCTCGGCATTACGACACAGGGCGGGCAGTCGAACGCAAAGAACATCGCAGCCGTAATGGTGACGGCCAATCTGCCACCCTTCGCCAGCCCAGGCAGCCGCGTCGACGTGACAGTGAGTTCGCTCGGCGACGCCTCTTCGTTGCGTGGCGGAAACCTCATCATGACGTCGCTTTCCGGCGCGGACGGGCAGATTTACGCGGTCGCGCAGGGAGCGCTGATCGTTAACGGCTTTTCAGCCCAGGGCGATGCAGCAACGCTGACGCAGGGCGTCACCACGTCCGCCCGCGTGCCGAATGGCGCGATCATCGAGCGCGAGCTGCCATCGAAGTTCAAGGATTCGGTCAATCTGGTCCTGCAGCTGCGCAACCCGGATTTTTCAACGGCAGTGCGGGTCGCCGATGTAGTCAACGCCTTTGCCCGCGCCCGTTACGGCGATGGAATTGCCGAACCGCGGGATTCGCAGGAAATCGCGGTGCAGAAGCCGCGCACCGCCGACCTGACGCGACTGATGGCGGAAATCGAAAATCTGACGGTAGAGACCGATACGCCCGCCAAGGTCGTGATCAACGAACGTACCGGCACCATCGTTATCGGCGCGGATGTGCGCATCTCCCGTGTCGCCGTCAGCTATGGAACGCTGACTGTCCAGGTGACGGAATCGCCGCAGGTCATTCAGCCCGCGCCCTTCTCGCGCGGCCAGACCGCCGTTCAGCCCCAGACGGATATCATGGCCATGCAGGAAGGCAGCAAGGTCGCCATCGTCGAAGGTCCCGATCTTCGCACGCTGGTTGCCGGTCTCAACAGCATCGGGCTCAAGGCGGATGGTATCATCGCCATCCTGCAAGGCATCAAATCCGCCGGCGCCCTTCAGGCGGAGCTCGTGCTGCAATGATGGACGCTCAGAAGAGAAACGTATTTTCGAATGGCCTCGTCCGCTTTGCAGCGGTGGCGTCGCTGCTTTTCCTGCTGCCTGCTGCCGGTGCCGAGAGCCAGCAGAATGTGGTCTCGGAACTCAGCACGCAGGACGAAATCCAGAAATTCTGCACCAACATCGCCGATGCGGCCCGCGACCAGCGTTACCTGATGCAGAAGCAGGAGCTTGAAAAGCTCCAGTCCGACGTCAACGAGCGCATCGCCGTGCTGGAAAACCGCAAGGCCGAATATGAGGACTGGCTGGCGCGTCGCGAGCACTTCCTCAACCAGGCAAAAAGCAATCTCGTCGACATTTATAAGACGATGAAGGCGGACGCCGCAGCACCGCAGCTCGAAAAGATGCATGTGGAAATTGCGGCCGCCATCATCATGCAGCTGCCGCCGCGTCAGTCCGGTCTCATTCTCAGCGAGATGGACGCACAGAAGGCCGCCACCGTCGCTGGCATCATGTCGCAGGCGATCGATAAAAACACTTCGAAGGATCCCTCATGAGCACGCGTCGTCTTCCGGCCCTCCTCCTGCCGCTTGCCCTGCTCGCCGGCTGCCAGAATAACCAGACCCTGAAAGAAATCGGTAACGCACCCGCGATGAGTCCGATCGGCAGCGGCCTGCAATTCAGCCAGACTCCGCAGATGGGCATGTATCCCAAGCAGCCGAAACACATGGCGAGCGGCTATTCGCTTTGGAGCGACAGCCAGGGCGCGCTCTTCAAGGACCTGCGGGCGCTGAACATCGGCGACATCCTGACCGTCAACATCCAGATCAACGACAAGGCCGATTTCGACAACGAAACCGAGCGGAACCGCACCAATGCGAGTGGTCTGAACTGGAAGGCAAAGGCGGAAATATTCGGCTGGAACCCGCAGGCGGATTCCAGCATCAAGTACGGTTCAGACACCGACACGCAAGCCAAGGGCAAGACCAAGCGCTCCGAAAAGCTGACGCTGCTCGTCGCCGCCGTCGTGACAGGCATTCTTGAAAACGGCAACCTCATCATCAGCGGCTCCCAGGAAGTGCGTGTGAACCACGAAATCCGCATCCTGAACGTGGGCGGTATCGTACGGCCGCAGGATGTCGATGCGCAGAACATGATCTCCTACGAGCGCATCGCCGAAGCGCGCATCTCCTACGGCGGCCGTGGCCGTTTGACGGAAGTGCAGCAGCCTCCGGTCGGGCAGCAGGTCGTCGACCTGTTCTCGCCACTCTGACGCCGGCACACGGGAACGGGACTGACGCATGGAAAACGAACAGGCAGAGGGTAAGAAAAAATCCTCCTCGATGGTCATGACCATCGCTGGCCTTGCGATCCTCACCGTTCTGGGTGCGGGCGGCGGCTGGCTTGTGGGCGGGATGATTGCCCCGAAGATTGCGGGCGCGCAGGCGCATGCGTCTGCCACCGCCGGCGGCCACGGGGAGACGAAGGGCGAAGGGATCGAGAAAATCGCCGCCGAGGCGAACGGCATTGTCCAGCTCGATCCCATCACCACCAATCTTGCCTATCCCGCGACCAACTGGGTGCGGCTGGAAGTGGCGCTGATGTTCAAGGGGCCGGTGGAAGTAGCGCTGGCGGAGGATATCCATCAGGATATCCTGGCCTATGTGCGCACCGTTTCCCTTCAGCAGCTGGAAGGCCCGCGCGGCTTTCAATATCTTAAGGATGACATCCAGGAACGAGTTGACCTGCGCTCTCAAGGGCGCGTATCCAAGGTCATGTTCCGGACCTTTGTCATCGAATGATTCGATTTCTTGTAACCATCGCCGTCCTCCTCGCCTTGCCGGGCCTTGCCAGTGCCCAGCAATTTCCGTCCGAGCTGTTTAATACACAGGTGGACGGTTCGGTCGCGGCATGGATTATCCGCACTTTCGGCCTTCTGACGGTTCTGTCGATTGCTCCGGGCATCCTGATCATGGTCACGAGCTTTCCGCGCTTCGTGATCGCCTTCTCGATCCTGCGCTCCGGCATGGGGCTGGCATCGACCCCGTCAAACATGATTCTGCTGTCGATGGCGATGTTCATGACCTTCTACGTCATGTCGCCCACCTTCGATAAAGCCTGGACGGATGGCGTGCAGCCGCTGTTGCAGAACCAGATCAACGAGCAGCAGGCCGTGCAGCGTATTGCCGAGCCCTTCCGTACCTTCATGAACGCCAACACGCGTGACAAGGATTTGAAGCTCTTCGTCGATATCGCGCGCGAACGCGGCCAGGACGTGATGACCGACAACGTCGTCGATTATCGCGTGCTGGTTCCGGCCTTCATGCTGTCGGAGATCCGGCGCGGTTTCGAGATCGGTTTCCTCATCATCCTGCCATTCCTGGTCATTGACCTCATCGTCGCGACCATCACCATGGCCATGGGTATGATGATGCTGCCGCCCACCTCCATCTCCCTGCCGTTCAAGATTCTTTTCTTCGTGCTGATCGACGGCTGGAACCTGCTTGTCGGCAGTCTCGTCAGATCGTTCAACTGACGACGCCTGTGCCGGTTTGACACCCGTTAACCCTGTTTTTTAACCCCGCGTGCCCACGGCCGCGGGGTTTTCGCGTTTTGAGCCTTTGTTTACCATTTTTGCTAAGCGAGTGGTAACTATAGATCTGGATCAAAAATTTACCAATTCAATAAATCCAGTAGTAACCATAAGTACACTCCACTATTTCTGGACACTCAAATTAATAATTGGGCAATTTTTCGCTGCGAAATTCCAATCACACGCAGCGGGTTTGGTTTCTGAAACTGAGTATTTCTGAACCGAGTGGCATGAAGCCGAAACGTTGCGACCGGTAATACAAAGCCCGGTATGTCCCCACTCCAGTATCTCGTAAAAACAAAGGGACACATTTATTATGGCAAGCATTCTCACTAACGCTTCGGCGATGTCCGCTCTCCAGACGCTGCGCTCCATCTCCAGCGACATGTCCACGACGCAGGATCGCATTTCCACGGGCATGCGCGTCGGCGCCGCCAAGGACAACGCCGCTTACTGGTCCATCGCAACGACCATGCGTTCGGATAAGGGCGCTATTAGCGCTGCCCAGGACGCTCTTGGCCTCGGCGCCGCAAAGGTCGATACGGCTTATGCCGGCATGGATGCCGCAATCAAGGTCGTCACCGAAATCAAGAGCAAGCTCGTTACCGCCACCGAACAGGGCGTTGACAAGGCAAAGGTTCAGGAAGAACTGAACCAGCTGAACCTTCAGCTGGCAAGCGTTGCCAACGGCGCGTCCTTCAACGGCGAAAACTGGTTGGTCGGTGCCGCCGGTGACAAGACTGTCGTCTCGGGCTTCGTCCGCGACGCGACCGGCGTAAAGGTGACGACCGCGACCTACACCACCACTCCGCTTTTCGCCAGCGTCGACCCGGCAACGGGCGCCGGCACGGGTGGCCTGCTGACCGGCACCATCGCGATCAACGTTTCGACGTCCACCGACCTTGCCGCCGACCTGACCACCGTGGAAACGGCTCTCAAGGCAATGCAGACATCTGCATCCAACCTTGGTTCGATCTCTGCTCGCATCGACCTGCAGCAGAGCTTCGCCGACAAGCTGGGTGATGCTCTCGAAAAGGGCATTGGTCGTCTGGTCGACGCCGACATGAACGAAGAGTCCACCAAGCTGAAGGCTCTGCAGACGCAGCAGCAGCTGGCAATCCAGGCTCTCTCGATCGCCAATAGCGACTCGCAGAGCATCCTGTCGCTCTTCCGTTAAGAGCCACGCTTCTCATAGCCCTTGGGGGCTGGGGGACAGATTTCTTCTCAGAGCCAATCGGGGGCTGACCGAACGCAGATGAGATAGAAGGCATAAAGGTCCGGAAGGCTGAACCGGACCCGATACATGCATGAGGCCGCATCCTGAAACGGGTGCGGCCTTATCTTTTTTTTAAACATTTGAGGTTACGCGCGTGCGCGCGCAAGAGTTGCATTTTAATTATTGCTGCTGCTGAATTTCTTTTGCCGTTTATCGATTCATTAACCAAACCCGCGTTACCTAATGCTCATCGAAACGGTGAGCTAACGTTTAAAATCAGCCAGTTAGCAAGCATGATGCTGCGCACCGTTCCCGGTGAAACCGGAATGTCCCTTCTTTAATCAGCCATTCAAGGGGCACACTACTATGACGAGCATTATCACGAATGTCGCAGCAATGTCTGCGCTCCAGACCCTGCGCTCTATCGGCCAGAACATGGAAACCACCCAGGCACACGTTTCCTCCGGCCTTCGCGTTGGCGACGCTTCTGACAACGCTGCCTACTGGTCCATCGCGACCACCATGCGCTCCGACAACATGGCGCTTTCCGCTGTTTCCGACGCGCTCGGCCTCGGCGCCGCCAAGGTTGACACCGCTTCTGCCGGCATGAACGCTGCAATCGACGTCGTCAAGGAAATCAAGGCAAAGCTGGTTACGGCGACCGAAGAAGGCGTCGACCGCTCCAAGGTTCAGGAAGAAATCAGCCAGCTGCAGAAGCAGTTGGTATCGATTGCGCAAGGCGCTTCCTTCTACGGTGAAAATTGGCTGGTCGGCGTAGCGACCGGTACAGCGGCCGCCCCGGATAAGTCCGTTGTTTCTGGCTTCGTTCGCGCTTCCGGTGGCACTGTCAGCGTAACCACGACGAAATACGCTCTCGACACCACTGCTGCCGGCAATGTTCTATTTGATTCAATCGATGCCGCCACCGGAGCTCCTGGCAATGCAGGTATTCTCGGTACAACCAGCACAATTACCGGGGCAACCGTTACCGATCAGTCCGTCTATACTCTGGACCTCAATTCATTCACAGCAGCAAACCGTGCTACCAACATGGCCGAAGCTCTGACAATGGTCGAAAGTGCGTTGAAGGCAATGACGAGCGCGGAAGCAAAGCTCGGCTCGCTGTCCATGCGCATCGGTCTACAGGAAGACTTCGCTTCCAAGCTGTCGGACTCCATCACCAAGGGTGTTGGCCGCCTCGTAGACGCCGACATGAACGAAGAGTCCACCCGCCTCAAGGCCCTGCAAACCCAGCAGCAGCTCGGCGTTCAGGCCCTGTCTATCGCTAACAGCGACTCGCAGAGCATCCTGACGCTGTTCCGTTAATCGGAAGCTTCGATCGAAAAAAATCAACCGCGCCGAAAGGCGCGGTTTTTGTTTGTGCGCGCGCCTGCGAAATTCACGCGATTTTTTGATTAAGAGTTCATTAACCAAATCACGGCTAAATCAGCGCATCGAAACGACTCGTTAACCAAGACGAAAAAGAGGTTAACAGGCATCACGCCGCGCTGTCGTTTCCGGCGATCCCGGAATGTCCCTTCCTTTTAGCCAGCTCAGAGGGGCAATTATGACAAGTATTCTTACAAACATCGCCGCCATGTCGGCTCTTCAGACGTTGCGCGGCATCAGCAGCCAGCTCGAAGAAACCCAATCCAGAGTGTCTTCCGGCCTGCGGGTAAAGTCGGCCTCCGATAACGCCGCCTATTGGTCGATCGCAACAACCATGCGTTCCGACAACATGGCGCTCTCCGCTGTTCAGGACGCGCTCGGACTTGGCGCCGCCAAGGTCGATGTTGCCTATTCTGCAATGGAAAGCACCGTCGAAGTCGTCAAGGAGATCAAGTCCAAGATCGTCGCGGCAACCGAAGAAGGTGTCGACAAGACGAAGATCCAGGAAGAAATCGATCAGCTGAAGAAGCAGCTCGAATCGATTGCCCAGGGCGCATCCTTCAGCGGCGAAAACTGGTTGCTGGGCACTGGCGCAAAGACCGTCGTTTCCGGCTTCGTGCGCACCGCGGGCGGCACCGTCAGCGTGACGAAAACCGACTACACGCTGGTCGACACCACCGCCGGCACGACGACCGCCAATGTGCTTTTCGGCCTGACAGGCACTCCCGCGACGCTTGATACGACGAAGGGCATCATCGGCCAGCCCGGCACGGCCTCCGGCATTTCCATTTGGGATATCGATCTCAAGCTGTTCAACGCGGCAACACCACCGACTTACACCATCGGTAATCTTCTGACCGATGTTGAAACCGCATTTCAGTCGATCAGCAGCGCGTCCGCCGCCCTCGGCTCGATCAAAATGCGCATTGGCCTTCAGGAAGACTTCGTCTCGAAGCTGACCGACTCCATCGACAAGGGCATTGGCCGTCTCGTTGATGCTGACATGAACGAAGAATCCACAAAGCTCAAGGCTCTTCAGACACAGCAGCAGCTGGGCATCCAGTCGCTCTCCATTGCCAACACCAGTTCCGAAAATATTCTGTCGCTATTCCGTCAGTAAGCGGCGCCCGATGGCTACGGGCGGTTTCGTCCCGCTCTGGCAGCAACAGAATATTCGGATATGGAAACCGCGCTTCGCAAGGGGCGCGGTTTTCCTTTTGCTGACGATCGACCGATACGCGCATGCGTCCACGATTTGGCCGATCAGCTTAACAACCAAAATAAGTATTTGATTTTTCGGAGAGAATGGTGCTGCTAGAGAGATTTGAACTCTCGGCCTCTCCCTTACCAAGGGAGTGCTCTACCCCTGAGCTATAGCAGCATCCGGTGCCGAAGCATTTGCTTCAGCATCAAGCGTGGCGGCCTATTGCCATAGGTTTTTGACGAGCGCAAGTCGCAAAACGATATTCTTCATCCAGCAGGGCAAAAAAGCGTGCCCCCTGTTGAAAAATGCATTTTTCAGATATTGCTCACTCTATGAACGACCATCATGACAAACAGGCAACGGCCACCGTTTCCCGTGGCGCTTCTGACGACGCCTCTGCAGCGCCGGCCGATGGCAAGGCCCAGGCGGGGCCCGGCGAAAAGGCGCGGCAACGGGAGGCGGAGCGGAAGGCGCGGGCGGCGAAGAAGCTGCGGGAAAATCTCCTGAAGCGCAAACAGCAGGTTCGCGCGCGCCGCGCGGGCGAGGAAGACCACACGGTTGGCCTGCCTGCCGCAAAAACGGACGAATCATCTTCATAGACAATTCAACCAGCATAAATTGAAACGCCGTGGAAACTGGTCTATGGACACGCCTTTCCACAAGGCAGGATAAGAAAGGCGGGCAAAGGCCCGTAGGGACGCATGGATCGCATCAGAATTACGGGTGGCAATACGCTCAACGGCATCATTCCCATCTCCGGCGCCAAGAACGCGGCCCTGCCGTTGATGATCGCATCGCTTCTGACAAGCGATACGTTGACGCTCGAAAACGTCCCGCATCTGGCGGACGTGGAGCAGCTGATCCGCATTCTCGGAAATCACGGCGTCGATATCTCGGTTAACGGCCGCCGCGAAAGCCAGGGCGAAGCCTATTCCCGCACCGTACATTTCACCTGCCGCACCATTGTCGATACGACAGCTCCCTATGAGCTGGTCTCCAA